>DATCIB010000247.1:0-3649 GCA_036508045.1 Bacteroidales bacterium | reverse complement strand
TTCCAGTCTTCTCAGCAGATCTATCGGACAGAGCCCGGGGATAAAGTAAAGCATCGTCGCTTCTTTTGCTGCCTCTTTCGCATTGTAGTAAGGGTTGACAGGGTCTTTTACCAGACTGCATATATCCGGGGCAATGAGTATTCCTTTTTCCTTGTTGACGTAAAGGACAAAGTTTTCATTTTCCTTAAGCATAGGAAGTGTCTCATCTTCATTGTCCGCCCATCCAAGTGTATCCACAAGAAAGGATTTCAGTGTATCATACGATTGGATGTAGGCAAGGTCATAGTTATTATTTGCTTTCATGAATGCCGCGTAGTCTTTGTGTTCGATAGCGGGAGCATCTTCAGGAGCAGGCTTGATCTCAGAGGGATTATCTTGTTTGTTATCCAGAATAATGCTTCCATTAAACCACCACTCATCATGATATCTGACACAGGCAACAGAAATAGTGGACTTGCCGGGAAGAATACTTTTTAACGTCTCTGAAGATATAGTCTTGCAGAGGGCTTTGATGGTCTCTCCTCCCTCTTTGGCTACCAGCGTAAGATGAATCTGGGTCTTTTCCTGTACAAAATACCAGTCACGTTTGCGTACTGACACTCCCGTGAACAGTTCTTTCACCCAGGACGAATCTTCATACATGGCTGCCATCCACTCATTGATGGTAAGTGCCAACGGTCCGCCGTGCGAAGAGAAAAGCATCTGATAACGTGCATCGTAAAATATACGGGCAAGTTCTTCTTTGGTATACTGAGTTTGTATCTCTTTCATCTCTTCATAGAGACCATTGAGGCGTTCTTCATTAGAAGGTCCGTGGAGGTAGGAGAAAAAGTAGAGCCATTCGGCATTGCGCGTGAAGGTATAATAATCATCATACATCTTTGGATTGAGATACTCCTGCATTGTCGTGCTTTCTGGGGCAGTCTCATATTCTTCTTCCAACAGTCTTGTTATGTCCTGAGCTATGAGAGTGATCCTCGTATCTTCCGGACTGATCATTATATCATTCTCATTGCCGTGAAAACGTTGGTAGAGATGCCAGATCAGGAACTGTATATCCGGCAGATTCACTTCGCCTTCAAAGTAATCAGATTCATCAATCTGTGGAAATGGAAGACGTTTGCCATAAAGATTGTAACAGGTACGGGTAAAGGAATCCCAGATATGAAGTCCGGAAATGATATCTTCAAACCAGGCAGCGACATGGACACTGATCTCTTTGGCTTCCTCCGCGACAAAGAGTTCCGGAGGCAAAGTGGTTTCTATCTTATTCAGTATACGGTTTGCCAACTGAATATAATAAAGATCAGAGTTGCTCTGTTTGATTTCGGGATGCACATTCATCCAGTCTTTCAGATAGATAGTCTTATTGCCTGCTTGTTTCATTTCCTTCATTGTTAGTAGTTACCTCCATGCAGAGGTGTAATTTTGAGATGACAAAGGTACACATTATTTCTTTTCACACATAGAGATAAAACTCTTTTGAGACGGATCTATTTAAACAGAGGAAGGTATGCAAAAGTTGATACATGCAGACAGATTCTTCGTATTGAAGCACGGAATAGTTATTCTGTGGCACGGAACAGCTATTCCGTGCCACAGAATAGCTGTTCCGTGCCACAGAATAACTAAATCATCCTTGTTGCTTCTGTTTATCATCAGGTCTGGTGGATTTATGTTCCTTGATCAAAAAGAGTTTTTGCACGGTAAGGCTACTCTGAGGAAAGAGTAAATTTAATATTTTCACTCTTCAGGATGGGTGGAATGTATTAAAAAGGATATCGGGGGATAAAACAAGTAGAGGGTGCGTCATTCAGACACACCCTCTACCTATCTTTCTCTCTTCTGGTTATTACAGAATGATATAGCTGATTGTGGCGTCTTTGTTGGTCGACAGTTTGGCAGTCTTCACATGAAGACGGCCTCCACGGTCGGCAGCATCAAAGAAGTAACCTTCCGTTGCTTTCTCAAACTCGGTTTTTGACGCGCAAGACTTCAATGTCTGATCGTTTGCCTTCACCGTTTTTGGAGCACTCTTCGCCTGAATGTCACAGTTGTAAGCACGCATCGCATACCTTCCTTTATAATCACCTTTAGCTGCTGCAATGGTGACGAGGGTCTCGCCAATTCCGCTTTCGGCAGCTTTGACTGTGATCCGGGTCGTTGCAGATTCACCTTTCTTGTAGTCACGAGTCAGTCCGTCGTCTTCATACAGGTCAAAGGATGTTACGCCTTCAGGCCATAATTGAAGGGTCAGCACATCGGTCGGCTTCTCTCCTACATAATTCATGTCCGGATACATCGGGATGATGGCGCCGGCTTTGATGAATACCGGACAGATATCCAGTTTGGCTTCATACTTGTCTAACCACTTTCCTCCTTCAAACTCTTTTCCATTCCAGAAATCATACCATTTTCCTTTCGGGAAGTAGATATTTGTACGCCAGTTACCTGCTTTGTAAACAGGGGCAACAAGCATCCACTCGCCACTCATAAACTGATATTGGGTGGAAGAGCTCCAGGTAGTGGTATCTTGCGGAAACTCAAGTACCATCGCACGTGCCATCGGGACACCTGTCTCGTTGGCTTCATGACAGTAGGTATAGGTATATGGATTGAGACGCATCTTCAGACGCAGGAAATCACGGTTGATATCGGTGTAAGGATGACCGTAGTTCCAGGGTTGTCTGTCTACATCTGCCCATCCACTCATGGTCATCATGATGGGTGTGAAACACTTCCATTGCAAATCGCGTGTATACGTACGGGCTGATCCGCCAAAGATACCATCGATATCGCTGGTCGCAGCATTCTGTGCTGAGAGTCCGGCACCAATAATGGTCGGAATATGATAACGGATATACTCCCAGTTACTGCTTTGGTCGCCACTCCATACGGTAGAATAGCGTTGACTACCTGCCCAGCCGCATACCGACCATACAAAACCGCGTTCATTGGTATTATTTTCAATGCCTTCGAAAGCCGATTTACAGGCATTGAGGGCAAACTGATACCTTTCGCCTACCCAGGCAACATCTAGTTTGCAGAGACGTGTGCCACAGGTGCCTACTTCGTATGCGATCTTATCGACCCCATTTTCCGTCCATAGTCCGGTATGAAAACCACGTTTGCCTAGTTCTTTTACCACTGAGTCAAGTTTCTGATAACTGCAACCATAGCCGTCGTTGGGGAGGATCCATCCACGAGGCATGTCATTTTCTACATATTTATCTGCAATCTGAGTGATAACATCCGGCGTAGTTTGCGCCCATCCTACCCGTTGTTCTGGTTTGTTATAGCAGTCTGCGTCACCCATGGTAAGCATCCACATGGCCGGCATGAAAGGTTTGCCGGTAATATCGGTATAGTCGTCGAGGATATTTTTCAAGGAAGGTCCATAGAAATAAAACGCGTCGAAACGATTTTCCTCATGCGTCAGACGGCTGGTGAAGCCCTGAACCTTGAAACCTCCGACCGGTTCGGTCACTTGTTCTTTGCCACTGAAAGAATATTTGCCGGGTGCAAAGGTGTTACGGAATGCGCCATACCCTTTGGATGACATGTAAAAAGGTGCCGGATTGGAAGCTTGTCCCTCATCCCATCCTGTGACGGAGATATCCAGATCTTTACCTGCATGAGAGAAACGGCC
>DATCIB010000246.1:0-5141 GCA_036508045.1 Bacteroidales bacterium | reverse complement strand
ATCAGCGTACTCATTTCCACTTCATCGTGGTGAGCACCGATGGCGTTGCATATTTCCGGTTTCTCTTTATATTTCTCAGCAAGTTTCATACCCAGTAATGCATGTGGCAATTCCGGTTCATCATCCGGCACTTTTCCTATGTCATGAAGTAATCCGGCTCTCCGTGCTTTCTTCGGGTTTAATCCCAGTTCGGCAGCCATGATGCCACAAAGATTAGCTGTCTCGCGGGAGTGTTGCAGCAGGTTCTGACCATAAGAAGAACGATATTTCATTTTACCGATCAGACGTACCAGTTCAGGATGTAGCCCATGAACTCCCATGTCGATGGTAGTCCGTTTACCTGTCTCGGCTATTTCATCTTCTATTTGTTTGCGCACTTTCGTCACCACCTCCTCAATACGGGCCGGATGGATTCGTCCGTCTGTAACCAACTGATGTAAAGCCAGACGAGCTATTTCCCGTCGCACAGGGTCGAAGGCAGAAAGCACAATCGCTTCAGGCGTGTCATCCACAATGATTTCCACACCTGTAGCAGCTTCCAAAGCACGAATGTTACGACCTTCACGACCGATGATTCTTCCTTTGATTTCATCCGACTCGATATGGAATACAGTCACCGAGTTTTCAATAGCAGTTTCTGTAGCAACGCGCTGTATAGATTGCACCACAATTCGTTTTGCTTCCTTGTTTGCATTCAGTTTAGCCTCTTCCATGATCTCGCTGATCAGTGATGAAGCAGCCGACTTGGCTTCATCCTTCAAAGACTCAACAAGACGGTCTTTGGCTTCTTCTGCCGAAAGTCCGGAAATCACTTCCAGACGTTCGATCTCTTGCTGGTGTACTTTCTCAAGTTCATGTTTCTTTTTCTCAACAAGATCAAGTTGACTCTCCAAATTCTCTTTGGCAGTCTCGACCTCCTGTTTGCGCCGTGCGATCTCTTCTTGCTTCTGGTTCAACTGAATTTCCCGTTGTTTCAGCTTGTTTTCCATCTGTTGGATCTTGGCATTACGAGCGTTGATCTGCTTTTCAAGTTCGGCTTTCATATTAATAAACTTCTCTTTGATCTCGAGCAGTTTATTCCTTTTAATCACTTCGGCTTCCGTTTCAGCCTCTCTTATAATAGCAGCAAACTTTGTTTTAGTTTGTTTTTGTATCAGATACCAGCTCCCTCCTCCACCGAGGATTAGCGCTGCAATACCGACTACAATGATTTCTATAATCATATTCTACATCATTAAATAATTAATATAATAAAAAGCACCACCTTAAGAATGGTTCTCCCATTCCCAAAGTAGTGCGGCATTTCTTTGTAATAAACAATAACGATCAGATTCCGAGGTATTTCTTCAGTTCCAGATTAAGTTCTTTTATCTTATCTGCCATGGGCTCCATATCCTTCTCGCTATCTATCTTACAGAAGTTCACAGCCAGATCGAGTGCAATCATGGACAGATATCTGTCCCGTTCATTTTTGTCGACCTTGTATTTATTTCCGTAAAGATTCAGCTTATCTTCAATCATCTTGGCTGCTTTGCGTATTACCTCTTCCTCTTCACGTTTGATATTGAGGCGATAAGTACGATCTGCAATCAAAACCGTTATTGCTAACATCTCTTCATTATCCATATGCTATTCGTTTAATAAAGCGATGCATTTGTCAATTTCCCGCACTAATTTGTTTACCCTTAGTTTAGCAGTGGTTACATCGCTTTTTGTAGCTGTAATATATCCTGCCAACTTCAGACGGTCATATTTGGCTGCCAAGACACGAAGTGAGTCGTTTGTGTCCGACACTTTCGTCTTTTCCTTCTCAAGAGCATGTGACAGACTTTCATTCTCCGCTTTCAGTTTATCACATAAAAGCATCAATTGTTTAAGCCTGGTATCGAAATCACTCAGTAACTTCTTGTACTCTTCGGTCATATCAGTCAAAATTTCTACACAAAAATAGAGAAAACCTTTAGACAATGAAATATATTCGGTTCTTTTTTACTGTTTTTACCTGTTTTTCCTTCAAATTAATCATTTGTCCCGTTATTCAGTCCTTAGAATTTCAAATAACTCTAAATATTCAAGTAACCATTTAAAATAAATAGCTCAAGAAGCACTCTCGGAAAAATTATTTTAACTTTGTAACAAATACAATTAAATTGAAGAAGAATGGGCAGCTTACTACTAAAGAATGTGCTCCATAACGGAGAAACGACGGATGTGTTTATCAAGAACAAGATCTTTTCCCGCATAGAACCCGGCTTGGATCCGATGCTTGCCGATAAAGTGATCGATGGAACTGACAAAGCGATAATTCCTCCGTTTTACAACGGGCATACCCATTCTCCAATGACTCTTTTACGTGGATATGCCGACGATATCCCTCTTTTCGAATGGCTGAATAAGTATATCTGGCCGATGGAAAAGGTGATGAACGCAGAAGACATCTATAATGGTTCACGCCTGGCATTGTACGAGATGATTCGTTCCGGTACTGTTTTCTTTAATGACATGTATTGGCAACAAGACCAGACAATCCGTGCAGTGGAGAAGATGGGATTGAAGGCTGCCATCGGTGTAACCTTCATGGACGGGCTCGGAAAGAAGAAGATAGATGAGAATTTCAACTATCTGGATGCTCATTTAAGCCCCGATACTTTACCCGAAGGAATCACGTTGACTGTTGCACCTCATGCGATATATACGGTAGGTGAAGATTTGCTCCGTCGTTGTGCCACGTATGCAGCCGAACATAATCTGGTCTTTCATATCCACTTGTCTGAGACCAAACAGGAAGTGGAAGACAGTGTAAAAGCGCATGGCATGACTCCCGTACGATGGCTCGAGCATATCGGCGCATTGGAACCTCAGGTAGTGGCTGCACATGTCATTCATGTGGATGAAGAAGAATTTGAGATCCTTGCCCGAAGAGATGTGACCTTGGTGCACAATCCTGTATCAAACATGAAACTCTGTTCGGGAGTCTTCCATTTTCAAAAGGCGCAGGAGGCCGGTTGCCGCTATATCCTGGGTACCGATGGCTGTTCGTCCAATAACAACCTCGACATGCGTGAGGAGATGAAAGTGGCAGCTTTGGTGGCGAAGTCCAGATACAAAGATGTAGAATTGCTGCCGGCAGCCACCGTCTTTAAGATGGCTACAAAGTGGGGAGCCGAGTGTTTCGGTCTCAATTCGGGAAAGATAGCAGTCGGTAAAGCCGCCGATGCATTACTTCTTGACTTGAATAATGAACGGATGATCCCTTGCTACAATCTAATTTCCAATTGCGTCTATTCAGCAGACAATAGTGTGATAGACACTGTCATTTGCAATGGCCGTATCCTGATGGAAAATCACAAGGTGCACGGTGGAGCGGAAATAGTAGCATTGGCAAAAGAGTCCTCCATCAAAATGCTTGAACGACTTAAAAGGCAGTAATAATCTTATTGGCTTGCCACAATACCATTTTCATACCTCTCTGTTGTTTTTTTGAATTTCGATTTAGGAATGAGTAAAAAAGTACTATTTATCTACACCCCTACACCCCAGAGATGCCTTTCAGTACACTGTATGGCACATCAGTAACGTCAAAAAATACTTGCTCTTCCTAATTTGCTTACAGTTTTATTTGCTAAAAGGCCCTTTTGTATCTATCATTCATTTCCGGGCAGCTAATAATGTGGTAACAAATAACATGATATCTTCTGTTTTCAAGCGAAACTGTATCAAAAAGGCTCAATAGCAAGTTTTTTTGTAAGCAATATGTGAGCGAGCAAGTAAGATCGAAACAAGCCATACTGCTCTACAGCATACTGAGGGATGTGGCTTGGTGCACATAGTGCATTGAAATGAGTGTATCCTCCCATTCTGAAAGTAAAAATAAAAAAAAAAAAAATTACCCGGGAATCACAGTAAAAAGGCTGTCCCTTAATGTCATAGCCAGCCAAATTACCCTCAAAAACGGTCCCATTACCGTCGGACACCCACTTCGTCATTGCGGGCTTGACCCGCAATCTCCTCAGCCCCATTCCATTCAATCGTATAGGTCCACCTCTGAAAAAAAGGCATGAGTAAAAATCGTTTATCAGCTAATCATTTGGAATCTGTGAATCAACCAGAGAATAAAGTCTTTTGATCAGGGAACATAAATGGCCCAAACTGGAAGATAAAAGTCAGCATCAAAGATGCATTAGTTATTTTGAACCACGAAATAGCCATATTGAAGCACGAAATAGCCATATTGTGGTTCAATATGGCTATTTCGTGCTTCAATATGAATAATGTGCAAGGAAATGAGTATCTTTACAACCTAACAAAGAAAACTTTTATTCCTATCAGATGGCAAAATATATCAAGCAAGAAATGTCTGACTTTCAAGGCACCGGCGAAAACAAGTGCTTTTATCGGCTACAGACAAGTGGTAATCTTAGTCCTAAAGAGCTGATTAACCGTATTGCTCAATCCGGTTCTGGATTGACTGAGGGTACTGTAGCGCACGTACTTCAAACACTGACGCATGAAATGGCAAGAGCAATGGCAGACGGCTATAGCGTTTCTGTCGATGGTCTCGGTATATTCAAGGCATCAATTGGTGTTCGTGAAGATAAGGAGATGGACACTATTGATGGAGAAGAATCCAAACACAACGCCACCAGTCTGCAAGTGACCGGTATTAATTATAGAGCAGACAAACATTTAATCAGCGATACAGATTCGCATTGCCATCTTACACGTGGTGAAGTGCGCAAACTTTGTCGTTCTCCTTATACGAAAGAAGAACGGCTACAGTTAGCACTCGATTTTCTAAATGATCCTACTCATCCGTTCATGCGATTAGATGATTACGTTGCACTGACAGGATTGTCTAAACCGGTGGCTTCCAAAGAACTTGTTGAGTTTAGAGAGAATGCTGAGACAGGTATTACTACTACAGGACGAGGTAGCAATAAGGTATATATCAAAAGATTATAACTTTTAAATGACCAATACTTGATAACATAGCCAGAAAGTGGGTGCATATCACCGAAATATCTATGATATCCTCCTTTTTCCAATTAATGGAACTATACGCATAACTTGGATATAGCTTTCAACTAAATTGACGAAGAACCGTAGCCCTCTTTTATATATATTACGTAAGCGTCTCCGCG
>DATCIB010000245.1:0-7313 GCA_036508045.1 Bacteroidales bacterium | reverse complement strand
TCATGTAGCTGTTTATGACACGTTGACCGGTAATCTAATCAAAGCAGTGACTCATCAAGGCTATTCCGATGAATCAATGTGGGCGAGGGGACAGTCATGGGCGATCTACGGATTTACGGTATGCTATCGGGAGACAAAAGATCCGAAGTATCTTCGTTTTGTGGAAAAAGTGGCTGACGTTTATTTGAAAAATCTGCCTGAAGATGCTATTCCGTATTGGGATTTCAATGATCCGGCCATTCCGAATGCCCCTCGTGATGCCTCTGCCGCTTGCGTTACAGCCTCTGCTTTATTGGAACTTTCTACTTTGACAGATGATGCGGTGAAAGGAAAAGAATACAGGGATGCAGCTGAAAAGATGCTCACTTCTCTGAGCTCGGATGCGTATCAGAGCGGGGAGAGCAAACCCTCATTCCTATTACATTCTACCGGGCACTGGCCCAATCATTCAGAGATAGATGCTTCCATTATTTATGCTGATTATTATTACATAGAGGCGTTACTCCGTTTGAAAGGATTAAATGAAGCTGAAGCGAAGAAGTAATGGAATTGAAGAATAAATAGTTGTTCCTTCTTGACTATACAATAAAAACCGGCTGTCCTTTTTGGGCAGCCGGTTTTTATTGTTAGAAGGGCAAGAGTCTGTCTAAATCAGGCTTCTGTTTCTATTTCTTTGATAGGATTCTTATTTGCACGATAATACAGCGTTGAACAGTTATTGGGATGGAGGTGTTTCCTTATTACCCGCTTCACATCTGCATCAGTTATATGACGGTATTTATCAATCTCTGTGAAGATGTCTTCAGCCTGTCCGGTCATCTCTGCTCTTGCAATTGCAGAGGCATTGTTCAGATAGCTCATTCGAGAAAAGAGAGTGTTGGATTCGAAGATGTTCTTTACCTTTTCCAATTCATGTTCAGCAATCGGTTCGTTCAATAACTTATTCAGTTCCGCGGTAATTAATTTGTCTGACTCTTCCAGAGAGACACCCGGAAGGGGTTTACCGGTAAGGTAAAACAGTCCACAGTCAATATTACCTGAGATGTAAGCGTCAACCTCACTGAAAGACGGGTTTCTCATAATCAGTTCCTGCTTCAGACGCGACGATTTTCCATTAGCAAGCAAGTCTGAGATCAGATCAAACGTATAATAGTCCGGGTCAAAATAGTCGCAGATATGATATCCCTTCACCAGACAATCACTCGGCACATCCCTTTCGACCTCGAGAAATCGTGGCTCTGTCTGGAGAGACTCCTTTGGCAGATCACGAACTGGTACTTTCCTGTGTTCAATAGGACCAAACCATTTCTCAGCCAGACGGACCACCTCATCGAATTCGATATTTCCTGCCACAGCGAGGATTGCATTATTGGGAGCATACCATTTAAAGAAGAAGCTTTTCACATCCTCCAAAATGGCATCTTCAATATGCGAAAGTTCCTTGCCGATAGCGCTCCATCGATAAGGATGCTTCTTATAAGCGAGAGGACGGAATAATAGAGAGATATCTCCATATGGCTCATTCAGATTATTCTCTTTAAACTCCTCGCAAACCACTTGCTTTTGAACTTTCAATGATTCTTCCGAAAAAGCTAGCTCGAGCATACGATCTGATTCAAGCCAAAATCCGACCTCAATATTCTGAGCAGGCAGAGTAAGATAATAGTTTGTGAAGTCATTGGAAGTCCAGGCATTATTATTTCCACCTGCATTTTCCAACGGTTCATCGTAGTCAGGAATATTACAGGAACCCCCAAACATAAGATGTTCGAAGAGATGAGCAAAACCAGTCTTGTCGGGATCTTCATCTTTTGCACCAACCTGATAAAGAATATTTAAGGCAACCATTTGTGTACTGGTGTCTTTGGTGTGAACGATACGAAGTCCGTTAGCAAGCGTATGCTTTTGAATTTTAAACATATATTACTTGAGGATTGATATTTTGATGATATGAATGTCTTTCACAGGACGATCAAACTCACTTGTTTCGACCTGTTGAATCTTATCCAATACATCAAGTCCCTCAATTATCTCACCAAACACGGTGTAGTTTCCATCCAGATGTGGAGATCCACCAACAGAACAGTACGCCTTTTTCTGTTCTGGGGTCATTTCGAATGGATATTTTCCCAGTTCCTTCTCTGTAAGACCAATCAGAGAGTCTTGCAATACTTTGATTGCTGTCGTGTCTAATGCAGCACTCAGTTTTACAAATGCATCTTTATTTGCACGAACAAGTTTACCGAAGACCTCTTCCTTTTTGAGTTTCATGCGAGTCATTACTAAAACATCCAATGTATAATCATTTTGCATGGATCCTGTTACAATATAAAACTGAGAGCCGGAAGAACTCTTCTCCGGATTTACATCATCTCCCATTCGAGCAGCGCAAAGAGCTCCTTTCTTGTGAAAGTGCTTTGGAAAGACAATCTCCGCCGGAATTGTATAGCCGGGTCCACCGTCACCTAAGTGTTCACCTTTTTCGGCATTTTTGCTTTTTGGGTCACCCGTCTGCACCATAAAGTCCTTGATGACGCGGTGAAACAGTTGCCCGTCATAATACCCTTTTTTGACCAACTTGATAATATTATCACGATGTTGAGGGGTATCGTCATAGAGAATAGCTTTCATGTTTCCGAGATCAGTCTCGATCAACAACGTCGTGTTTTTGTTTGAGCCGCTCTCTTGCTTTCCATTACAGGAAGACAATAGCATGGAAAATGCAGTCAAACAAGCAAATAAATTCAATCTCATACTTCTTTTCAGTTTAATTTGTGCAAAAGTAATAAATCCGTCTTGATAAAGAGCATCAATTCAACTGGAAATGTTTCCCTATTAAATACACGCTATTGGTTTTTTTTGTAATTTTGCCGCACTTTCAATTTTTAATAACATACATATATCTTGAAACGTATGAAACCTACATTATTTGTATTAGCAGCCGGAATGGGTAGCCGCTACGGTGGTTTGAAACAATTAGACGGATTGGGCCCAAATGGAGAAACAATTATGGATTATTCCATATACGATGCAATCCGTGGAGGATTTGGTAAAGTTGTATTTGTAATCCGTCATACCTTTGAAACAGACTTCCGTGAGAAGATTCTCTCCAAATACGAGTCAAAGATTCCGGTTGAATTGGTTTTCCAAGAGTTGGAATATTTGCCCAAAGGATTTATTTTAAATCCTGAACGCACAAAACCTTTCGGTACCAATCATGCTTTGCTTATGGGCAAAGAGGTAATCAACGAGCCTTTTGCAGTCATCAATGCTGACGATTTTTATGGCAAAGAAAGCTATACAATCCTTGCTGAAGCATTGACAAAGATGGAGGGCAAGACGAATGAATATTGCATGATCGGATATCGCTTAGGAAACACGCTGTCTGAAAGCGGGAGTGTGGCACGTGGAGTCTGTCAGAAAGATGCAAAAGAAAATCTTACTACCGTTGTTGAACGTACCAAGATTGAACGTAAAGAAGACGGACAAGTTAAATATGAAGAAAACGGGGAATGGACTCCAGTAGATGAAAGTTCACCAGTGTCTATGAATATGTGGGGATTCACTCCTGATTATTTCCAGCATTCAGAGAAAGCATTTGTTGAGTTCTTGAACGAGAATGAAAATAATATCAAAGCAGAATTCTTCATTCCATTGGTAGTGAACAACCTGATTGTTGCCGGAACAGCTACTTGTAAAGTGCTTGATACTCCGTCAAAATGGTTTGGTGTAACATATGCTGATGACCGTCAAGCTGTCGTTGACAAAATTCAGGACTTAATCAATAAGGGAGAATATCCGTCCCAATTATTCTGATCTTAGTTTTTTGGCTGATATAGTAAAGCTCTCTTGTGAAAAGACAAGAGGGCTTTTTTTATATCTGTATCCCATGAAATTGTCTTTTTGCAGATTTTGAGAAATACATATTGAATAGTACGGGATTTTTATGTACGTTTGTTGTCTTAAATATCAAACTTAAAGCTATTATCCTATTATGAATAAGATTTTTTGCCATTGCATGGTTGTGCTTTGCATCTCAGTGTGCTCAGGAAGAACATTTGCACAGCCGGTTTCCGATCCTTCTACGCTGGATCCCTTTTCTCAAATCAACAATGCAAGTGTTCAGGTTGTTGATCTCTTGAAGCAACGTACCAATGCATCACGCATGATGGAATTGATACCCAATCTCTCACCCTTTGCCATATTCCACCTGGATTCAGTGGATGTAATTGAGTCTCATAAAGATACTTTGTTCATGAATGTTTATGTACAGAATGCAAGTTACAAGGGTTCTAATGGTTTCTGTGTTGTCTATAATAATGGAAAACTGAAAACTCTTATGATTGATCCACACGTGATTGAAAATGATTCCAACTGGGCAAAGAAAACGGACCGGACCAAATTTGAGTATACTATTAGTTCCAAATCTTTGAAGATGAATGTTCCGGTTGATACTCGGGAGCGAAACGCCATAAGATATATACTCAAAAAGCAATACATAAAATCCTCAACTTCAAAAGAATCTACTTCTGTTGTCGAGAAAGAGGTACCTTTTATGTTGAAAAATAAATAAGATCAATGTACAGGAAAGCCATCTTTGGGATTGCTACACTGTTTTTCTTTTTAGCGTTGTTGTCATGTTCGACGCAGAAGAAAAGTATAGCGATCAAAAGACTTAATACCTCTTCTTTGGAGGTATTGAATATTATTTATAAAGTAAATACCTATTGGCAGATTAATAATCCGAAGCTCGGGCGCGCTTTTTGGGATAATGCAGCCTACCACACCGGTAATATGGAGACATATGCCGTTACAAAAAATGAAACATATAGAAAATACTCTGAGGCTTGGGCTGAACAGAACCAATGGATGGGTGCAAAGTCTTTGGATAAGTCTCAATGGAAATACAAATATGGTGAAACTGACGATTTTGTATTATTTGGAGATCAACAAATTTGTTTCCAGACCTATATAGATTTGTATAATCTTGCTCAGGACCCGAGAAAGATAGCACGTGCCATCGAGGTCATGGAGTATCAGATGTCAACAGAAAAGAGTGATTACTGGTGGTGGGTAGATGGCCTTTATATGGTGATGCCAGTCATGACAAAACTATACAAGGTTACCGGTAATCAGCTCTATCTTGATAAGCTCTATGAATACTTCTCATACTCTAGAAAGCTAATGTGTGATGAAGAGACGGGTTTGTTTTTCCGAGATGCCAAGTATATCTATCCGGCTCATAAATCGGCAAATGGGAAGAAAGACTTTTGGGCACGAGGCGATGGATGGTTGTTTGCCGGACTTGCAAAGATATTACAAGATATGCCCGATAACTATGCTCATCGTGGTGAGTTTATAGCTTTGTATCAGAAGATGGCTGCGACTCTTGCGGATTGCCAACAGCCGGAAGGATATTGGACGCGGAGTATTATGGATCCAGAACATGCTCCCGGTGCAGAAACCAGTGGTACAGCATTCTTCATATATGGATATATGTGGGGTATTAATCAAGGTATTTTTGAAGAAGACCTCTATCTTCCCGTTGTTAAGAAAGGGTGGAATTACTTGGCAAATACAGCACTCCAACCAGATGGAAGAGTTGGATATGTGCAACCGATTGGCGAAAAGGCTATTCCCGGTCAGGTCGTCAATGCTTCTTCTACATCCAATTTTGGTGTAGGAGCTTATCTGTTGGCAGCCTGTGAAATATATCGCTATTTGAATAAGTAACCAACCAGTACTTACGATACAAAGAAGGTTCTATGACTGTAGATAAGCAGTAATAGAACCTTCTCTTTTTGTCTTTAAAAAACATCAGGTACTTTTGTCGAACGGATGCCTATGCAATGCAACTTTCATCTGTATGAAACGGGTAATTCATACGGTCGCTTTTCTAATACGAAAGGCTCCTAATGGAGCCTTTCGTATGGATATCGAATGGAGAATGATAGTCAAAAATACGTTTAGAACTTGGTGTATATAAGATTCAATCGCAGTGGTCTATTCGCGCAAGAGGATTTCTTTAGACGAACAGCAGCGGGTGTAAACATCGGTTTTACATTCGTTGTTAGGTTGGTTGAGCTATTAACATTAACCGTCACAGGCACCAAATACATGTCTTGAACATCTTTGTCGGAATACTTCAATAGTTTTGAAATATTGCTGAATGTATAGGTTTGTTTTGTGCTTGAGTAAGTTGCTAAGTAGGAGCTCAGACTGTTATATAACTCTTCATTTTCAAAGAATGAAGTCAATTCGCTTTCTTTCAATAGAAGAAGCTTATACGGTGGAAGATAGCTCATGTAGCCCTCAGATGAAGGATTATCCGTTGTTAGTGTCAGCTCTACAGTGTTGAGCTCATTGTAACCGGTAGAATCTCTGATAGCTTTAATAGGAATCGAAATTTTCGTGATCGCTCCGATCGGAGATTTAATCAAGGTAATAGAATCGGTGTTGCTAAATTTCTCTTTTAGATTCGTGTGTTTTACCCTGTTATTCAAAACCACTTCTTTACTTGTGGCAAATGTAGCAGCGCGGACCACAAGAGAATCATTTGACTCACTGTAGGGCTGGTTGTAGCAGAACTGCATATAGATATCATCTATGTATAAGATGGCTCCATCCCCAAAGTTTGTCGTAACATACAGACCTTTAAAGAAGTTTGTAAAAGCCTCGGTAGAAGCAAAATTTGCAGCATTGTAGTTGTTAAAGAACCGATTGACAAGTTTGTCATCCAGACGTATCGAAATATATGGACCGTCATAGGAAGTCGTCGATTTTATTGAGTCTGAAACCAAAACATCTGCGGCAACAAAAGTTTTTTGTCCCAGAACGGTTTTCATATCGCAAAAGTCAGCCACATTGGTATTGGTATAATAGTTCTTCTTTAGGTTGGCCAGTTTATTGTTGAGTTCATAAACAACAACATTCATTGGCGCCAGTGAATCACCAAAGAAGCTTTTATAATACAACTTTAGGATTACGGAGTCCGGAGTAATACCCGAAGGCCACGCAAAAGATTTGGGGCAATTGACTTGTGCCATGAAATCGGCCTTGGTAGTTCCCAATTCTGGAGTTGTGTACTGTCCTAGAAAAGCGGTGTCCGTCTTGATAAACATAGAATCCAGAAATACTGTTTGTGAGGAGATATCAAACACACAAGCTTTTATTTCAATCTTATCCCCGGTTGGTTGAAGGGTAAAACCGATTCCGTTTTCGTCGTCATTACAACTAAAAGCAACAAAGGCAATGATGCATGCCAATAAATATCTGAATTTCATTGAGCTTATTTTTAGATTCCGGTAGATTCA
>DATCIB010000244.1:0-2489 GCA_036508045.1 Bacteroidales bacterium | reverse complement strand
AGGAGTACTGCACAATCCTGCAAGAAGGAGGATATATATACTTTGAAGTCTCATTATTGTTCGGTATTTGTTTCAGTTTTCTTTCCGTTATTCAACTTAGCCAGACGGGTATTGATCATCTCTGCGATATCATCCTGTCCTTTGTAGCTCTCTTGTAAAGAGTTCAGGTATTCCTTAGCCTGAAAATTGTCACCCTTCTTGACATAAATATCAGATAGAAGAATGAAACTGCGTGCCATCCAGTATTGATGAGGCGTGCTCTTTTCGATGAAAGCAAAGATGGTTTTCTCTGCCTCTGTCGAATTATTCTTGATAAAATAGACGTTTGCCAGCAAGAAGTTGGCCTCTGCGCCATAAACGGTGCGAGTCTCCGGAACTATTTTCTTTAAGTCACTGATTGCTTTCTCTTCCTGACTCAAAGCTAATAATGATTTGGCACGGATGTAATAGGCTTCCTGTTTGACTTCGGGAGAAACTTTGGTATCATCGATCCAAGTGGTGGCAGCAATGACAGCTTCCTGGTGTTTGTTCAGCAAATGTGTGCATCGCAAGATGCCAAGTTTGGAAGCTTCTTTGTGCTCTTTCTTCTCTGCTTTTGCCTGCAAGCGGTTGAAGTATCCCAAAGCCTCTTCATAATTGCCGCCGGTGTAGGTGATATCCGCACATTGTACCAATGCATCTTCAGCGAATTTATTGTCATTTTCTATGACTCTCTTGTATTCGTTTAAGGCCTCTTGCTTTTTGTTTCCGGAGAGATAAATATTGCCCAGATAGTAATGAGCACTCGTGCTGAAAGATCCCTTTGGGAAGTTTTGCAGATAATTTTCCAGACTTCGTTGTGCCTTTGTTTTATCCCCACGTAAAAACAACCGTTCGGCAGATAAGTAGGTGAGTGAATCTTGTTCATTTGCGTTAAAGTTCCCATTTCCATCGACAGTGCGGATATAAGAAGCAAACTCGTCGATCTTGTCAAGCTCCATATAGACACTCTTCAAATCCTCCATGGACACTTTGGCTTCTTCGCTGCCCGGGTAGTTGCTGATTACCTTCTTATAGGCAGTAATCGCTTCGTTCAGATTATTGTTGTTAAAGTAAAGAAGTCCGATCTGATTGCCGGCTTTGCGGCTCAGATTACTCTCCGGAAACTTGTTCATCAACTCTTGAAACACACGGATTGCTTCACTGTTTTTCTCTTGCATGACATAGGAACGTCCTTTTTCAAAGTAAGCATCATCCTGGTAATCCGAGTTGGGATAGTTACGGATGAGCTGGTCCAGCAGACCAATCTTTTGGTCATATTCTTTCCGGAGCCCTAATACAAATGCACGTTGATAGGTGGAATAATCACCCGCTTCCGGATGGTTGGCCAATGCCCTGGCATAGAAATCGTCAGCAGACTGCCAGTCCCGTTGATAAAAGTAACAGTCGCCAATACGGTTGAGTGCGTCTGAAAAAGTTGGCTTTGCCTTTTCTGAAGCGAAGGTGACGTATCGGTTGAAATAAGTCAATGCGTTCGAAATGTTCTGTTGTTTAAAATAGGAGTATGCCAGATTATAGTGAGCGAGTGGGAAGTATTCATTATCAGTCGATTTATTCGTTGAGAAATAGGATTGATAATCTTTTACCGCGGCAGTATAGTCCTCTAGTCGGTAATACGACTCCCCACGCCAGAAGTATGTCTCCGCCTTTATTTGCGGATTGTAATCCCCATTCTTCAGACTCTCATTGAAGTGTTGAATGGCGGTCTGGAAGTCCGAGTTTGCAAACTTCTGAGCTCCCAACTGAAACAGTATGTTTTGCTTCGCCTGAAGTATTTTCGATCCCGGTCGTGAAATCTTACTGATAGAAAGCAAAGCGGCGTCATAATTTTTTGTGGTAAGATAGGTATCTACCAGATAGTCGTTCACCTTGTCGGCATATCTTGAGTTTGGAAACAGATTCAGGAATTTCTCAAAAACAACCAGTGATTCGTTGAAAGGAGAGAAGGAAGTCTCGTGTATGATCAGTCCGTAGTTGTACATGGCCTGTTCCTTGACATCCTTATCAAAGTCGAATCTGGATGCAGCCTGGAAAGAGATACGGGCTTTATTCTTGTCTCCCAGTTTCAGCGCGGACTGTCCGACGAGCAGATAGGCATTTTGTGCCACTGCGTCATTGCTATTAACCGCCTTACTCAGATTGTCAATCGCATTGCTGTAATCGCCCTGATTGTAATAGGCAAGTCCGAGGAGATACATGTCGTTACTCAGTGGATTACTGTTCAACGATTTGTATTTGGTGAGATTCTCGATGGCTTCGGTGTTATTCCCTTGGTAAAAAGAAGAGGCTCCGATGATTCTATAGACTTCATCCATAAATTTGTGTTCCGGATAACTCTTCAGGATACTTTTTCCGAGACTTACAGCTTCACCATACTCTTTCTGAATATATTTTATCTGCATCGTGTAGAACGCAATATCCTGTTCGTAAGCCGGAGCATTTTTCACTTG
>DATCIB010000243.1:0-2297 GCA_036508045.1 Bacteroidales bacterium | reverse complement strand
AGCTGAGCAGTGCGGATACGTCCACCTTTATTGCTGACTGAAAGCTTGAGTACTTCGTTTTCCAGATTGGTAATAGTGTCAGTCCCTAAGGCTGCCTTTCCGAATGATCCAAAAAGTTTGGTGAGCTCTTTTACTTTCAATGAGTCCGAAGGAATCGTATCAAGCATTTTCTGGATCGAATTGTCAGTTCCCTGATCTGTGTTTCGGGCATCAACAGCATTGTTGATTTGGTCGGTAAGTTCTATCTGTTTGATAGAATCCTGATAGCGTTGTCTTGCAGCGGTTTGTTCGGGACTTGGTTGGTTAATCCATGCCATCCCGGCTAGAACAACGGCCATCAATGAAAAACCGATTAGCGTGTTTTTATCCATTAATAGTCAATATTTATATATGAAAGATTACTTCTGTTTACTGTTTGAGATTGCTGCTTGAACGAAACTAAGGAACAAGGGATTCGGTGATAAGACGGTACTTCCATATTCAGGATGAAACTGTGTACCCAGGTACCATTTCAACGAAGGAATCTCGACAATTTCTACTAGTTTGGTTTCCGGATTAATACCGGTGCAGCTCATGCCGGCTTTTTCAAAAGCCTCTTTATAGCTGTTGTTAAATTCATAGCGGTGTCGGTGACGTTGGGAGACCGTCTTCTTTTTGTACGCTTCAAAAGCTTTCGAACCTTTGGCGAGATCACAATCAAAAGCACCCAAACGCATTGTTCCACCCATGTCTGTCACTTCTTTCTGACTCTCCATAAGATCTATCACATTATCAGGAGTCTTGCTATTCATTTCAGCACTATTTGCTTGTTTTAAGCCCAGCACATTGCGTGCAAATTCAATCACCATACATTGCATACCCAGACAAATACCAAATGTAGGAATGTCATTTTCACGGGCATAACGCGCAGCAATGAATTTACCCTCAATGCCACGCTGACCAAAGCCGGGAGCGATAACGATACCATCATTATTCTTAAGCAATTCTTCTGCATTATCTTCTGTGAGGTCTTCTGATAGTACACAGTTGAGCACCAGTTTGCGGTCATTATACGTAGCAGCCTGTATCAAGGCCTCATTAATTGACTTGTAAGCATCTTGCAGACCGACATATTTTCCGACTAGTGCGATACGGATAGTTTCTTTAGCCTGGTTATATCTGTCGACAAATTCTTTCCAGTCAGTCAGGTTTATCTCATCTTCTTTGTATGATAATCCAATTTTCTTCAGAATAGCCGTATCCAAACCTTCCTTGTGCATCAGAAGAGGAACTTCATAAATATTTTTCGCGTCGATACATTCTACGACACTTTCGTGATCAACATTGCAGAACAGAGCCACTTTCTTGCGCATCTCTACCGGGATGTGACGTTCTGTACGAAGTACCAGCACATCCGGTTGAATACCCATTTCTTGCAATTGTTTGACAGAGTGCTGTGTCGGTTTGGTCTTCAACTCCTTTGCAGCAGCGAGATAAGGCACATACGTGAGGTGTATATTGATACAGTTCTTTCCAAGTTCCCAGCGCATCTGACGCACCGCCTCAATAAATGGAAGAGACTCGATGTCACCTACTGTACCTCCGATTTCTGTGATGACGAAGTCATACTTATATTTGTTGCCGAGAAATTTGATATTACGTTTGATCTCGTCCGTGATGTGAGGAATCACCTGAACGGTTTTTCCCAGATAGTCTCCACGACGTTCTTTCTCGATGACGCTTTTATAGATACGTCCGGTTGTGGTATTGTTGGCACGAGTAGTCTGAATGTTCAGAAAACGCTCGTAGTGACCTAAGTCCAGGTCAGCTTCGTGACCATCCACTGTTACGTAACACTCTCCGTGTTCATAAGGGTTGAGCGTCCCGGGGTCAACATTGATATACGGATCAAACTTTTGAATGGTTACAGAATACCCTCTAGCTTGAAGAAGCTTTCCAACGGAGGCGGAAATAATTCCTTTACCCAATGAGGATGCAACGCCTCCTGTTACGAAAATGTACTTTGTCTCGGCCACGATTCTATTGAGTTTTGATTAAACATCACTATTTTAAGGCGCAAAAATACGAATAAATAATGAATGCTTCCCATGATTCAAGATTTAAAAAGCATTTTGTATCTCTATTTTATTCAAAAGGATTATATTTGCAGAAATATATTTCAGGATGAAACGAATATTACAGACACTCTTTGCTTTATTTCTGATAGGGGCTACGAGTACTTATGCTCAGGATACGTTGAATTATATAAAGGAATTGCCTCTTTCTGCCCCTGATTCTACGACTGTTGATTCAATACT
>DATCIB010000242.1:0-5167 GCA_036508045.1 Bacteroidales bacterium | reverse complement strand
GTGAATGATATAGTCAGTTTGACAGAAAGCGTCATAGAAATCTTTGCCATGATGGCACAGGTAAAAAATGTAAGAATCACTTTAGAAGCTCCCTCTCAACTGAATATCAGGATGGACGTTGACATGATTAAGACTGTGATTCGCAATCTGATCAGCAATGCCTTGAAGTTTAGTAATGAGAATACCGAGATCCATGTAATACTAAAAGAAGAAGCCGAACAGATCTTGATAAGTGTTGAAGACCATGGATTGGGTATAAAAGAGGAAGACAAACAAAAGATATTGCATCCTGAAGTGTATTTTACCACCTATGGCACCAAACAGGAAGAAGGTTCAGGCTTAGGTTTACAATTATGCACCGAATTTGTGAAGCGCAATGGCGGTAGCTTGAATTTCACTTCTGAATATAGAAAGGGATCGCGATTCTTCTTTTATATTCCTAAGGACTATATTCCGCCGGAAGGTGAAGATGTGGAAATCATCTATTGATTAGTCTGTCGATAGCACACATAAATAAGGTCCGGGGATGTCCCCGGACCTTATTTATGTGTGCTCCTCCTTCGATATCAGAGGGAGAGGCTCATGACGGTAGGGTAGTGATCACTGTAATCAAGTTTATTTATCCGATAACTAATCCCTTTCAACTCTTTGGAGTGAAAGATATAATCGATTTTATACAGTTCTTTCATGTATCTGTAAGTAGCACCGTATCCGGAGCCACACTCTTTAAATCCATCAATCAGATTTCCTCTGATTTTCCAATAGCAATAAGAGGTAGGCACTGAGTTTAAGTCCCCACATACGATTGTGGGATACGGAGATTGACGGATTAGTTTACCAATCGAGTCTGCCTGCTGGACGCGAATCCAAAAGTTTCTTTCGGCAGCATTTAATAATTTCTGAGCAGCATTTTTGGTTTGCGCATCCAGATCAATCACTAAGTTTCGCTCAAGCTCTCCTCTGGTCTGGTTTACATTGGTAGTTTGCAAATGACAATTAAACACACGAATAGGTTTTCCGTCCACCTGAATATCCGCCCACATCCCTTTGGTCATAGACTTGTATCTGTAGTTGCCATTGCCACTAATAGGGTATTTGCTGAAGATAGCAAGACTCAGACCTTCAGAGCTATTGCGATCTATTTTATAATAGGGGAGGAAGTTCAATACAGAAGCGACACTATCCTCGTTGAATGATTCAGATTCAGCATATTCCTGAAAACAAATCACATCAATATTTTCATCCAGAAGAAAAACGGCAATGTCGGTTAGTGACCATAAAGTCGGTTGCCAGTCAAAGTTCTGCACATTGTAGGTTACCACATTAATGGTTTTTCCTTGAGTCTGAGCTACCTTCTCAGAACCAAATCTGTACATGGACTCTATAAATGAATAATTGGCTATGATAGCAATCAGGGAAACCCATACCCACCGTTTCCATCTAATAGCCCACCAAACCAGTAAGATCGCATTTGCGATTAACAGAAAGGGTAACGACAGTGTAAGCAGAGGTATAAATGCGCCATATTCAGGTTTGTACAAAGGCCCGATAGAAGCTAGTATTGCAAAAATTGCCAGAGTAACGCTGAAACATATTGCAAAGAAATAGAGGAGCAAAAAAAATGCTTTTCTTCCCATTTTTATTTAGATCGTTAATTAGTTGTTACTTCTTTTAGTGGAAGAATTACAAGAAACTTGCTACCCTTTCCTTCTTCCGTTTCAACAGTGATGGTGCCTCCCAGTTTCTCCACGATAGTTTTGCAGATAGAAAGACCCAGACCGGAACCCTGAACAAAATCATTCAGTTTGGTAAACCGATCAAAGATTTTACTAGCTTTATCTTTCTGTATTCCCATTCCGGTATCTTTTACAAAGAAAGAAATGGAACTATTTGTTTCTTTACGGTAACCTAAAGCGACAGTACCTTGTTTTGTAAACTTAAATGCATTGCCGATCAAGTTGGAGAGTACCTGAGTTAATCGGTTCTTATCGGTAAGGATCGTTATGTCTTGCGGGGATTTTTCGTCCAGGACAAAAGAGACATTTTGAGGACATCGCAGTGAGAGCGAGTCGTAGATTTCCTTACACATTTGAGTAAGGTCTGTAGGTGCATAGGTAAATTGAACCTTTTCCGATTCAATACGTGACAGATCAAGAATCTCATTAATCAGCAATAACAGCCGATCGTTATTGCAGTCCACAATCTTGAAATATTCCATTCTTTCCTCCAGATCATCACACTCGGCGATAATCCGTGAAAAACCAATAATAGCATTGAGAGGAGTCCGTATCTCATGACTCATATTCGCGAGAAAAGTCGATTTCATCTTATCCGATTCTTCCGCTTTTTCTTTTGCTTTAGTCACTTCAATAATCATATCTTTCATTTGCTCTTCATGATCAAGACGCTCAGTGATATCACGCGCAAATGTCCAATAGTAGTCTTCATCTCCGGGTCTATGTACGACATAGGTAAAACAGTCAAACTCTCTTTTTTGATTATCAGAAGAATGAGGATTCTTGGTGGAATACCGGATGTACTTTTCAGAAGAGTTATTTAGTATTTCAATCAATGACAGAAAATACTCTTTCGAAATTCTTGTTGTGGTAAGATCAAATAATATCTGCTTTGAAAGATCCACATTCTCATTTACGCCAAAGTTTATTCGGAATTGCTTATTTCCAAAGACGAGAGAACCATCCTTCTTGACACAGTAAATATCCTCAAACGAATTATTCATAGCCCATTTGATAGCCGCCAGATCCGATTCTTGTTTGGTAAAAGCAGTAATATTCTGAACATACGCCTCCATCACCTTTTGCCCCATTTCATTCCTAAATGAAAACGGCTTCATGTGAAGATTGTAAACGCCTCCATTATACATGATACGATAGTAAACAGACTCATTTTGTTCAGTAACCAGTACACGCTTTAACCAAGTGTCAAAAACCTCTCTATCGTCCGGGTAAATAACATCTAGAATATATTTTTCTCTAGGCAATTTCTTATACGAATCACTGTTGGACATTAGTCCGGTAAATCCCGAGTAGTAACACATGTCAGTTTCCGGATCATAATAGCACCGCCCCAATTTGGCAACTTCTTCCACAGCTCTCAACTCTTTGTTGTTTCTTTCCAGCTGGATGCTTAGATTTTTTCGTTCAGTGATATCTCTATATTGACAAAGTACCAGATTCTCATCATACTGTTGGATAATACATTTAAAATAATAGACATCTTTTCCAAGAGGCAGTTCGTAGTTGTTGGATGATACAATATTCTCCTTGACTACAAGGTCAAAGCTTTTTTTAAATTCTTTGAAGGTTATATCAGGAAGAAAATCTAAAATCTTTCGTCCAATCAGCGATTCTTCTTGTGGGAGGTGCCAATCTTTCGTATTTAGAACAAAATCCAGGCACACACCATCATGATCAAGAAGAATCAACGTATCTGCTGTTAATTGCAGAATCTTTTGTGCGAAGCTTCCATTATGTAATATTCTCATGCTAGTATATCAGATGCTTGATTCTCATTCTTCAGGCAAGTATTTGTGAATCTTTTCCAGTAAGAGATTTCTTGAAATAGGTTTTGTAATAAAATCATTGCAACCGCAATTCAATGCACTCTCAATATCTTCAGCGAATGCATATGCACTTTGTGCGATGATAGGAATATCCTTCGAGATTTTCCGGATCTGCATGGTAGCATCCAGCCCCGACATTCCACGCATCTTTATATCCATCAAGATCAGATCAGGATGTCTTTCCTGAAATAGATCAATAGCTTCTTTACCTTCCATAGCTCTGATAAGGTTATATGACTTGTGAAGGATTGCTTCCAATAGCATATAGTTACTGTCTGTATCTTCTGCAACAAGGATCAGAGGCTTTTCTTGATTATTAGACATACGAGTAGGTTTTTAGAATGCACTTCAATATGCAAATATATGTATTATTATTTACCAAATCAGTTTTAAGCAGACTTTTTTATAATTTATCTTCGTTTGGATTTTTCCCATGCACCGCTACCTCCCTGTCTCTTTCTCAAATAATTAAATCCTTTGATGACATTAATGTTCATGAAGAGAAAATAGTAAGGTACAAACAAAAACTTATTCTTGATCTGTTTGGTCGAAAGATAGTATCCCCAGAGTCCTGACAAATAAAATACACCTTGAAAGAACAGCAGTATTGTATAGAGTGGAGAAGGCTCAATAGAGAGAATAACCATATTGACCGGAATCAGAAGAAAGAGCATCAACGGAGTAATCGACCAGCGTAATACCCGGTGAGAGACATACTGAAAACTCAACCAGCCGTATCGGAAGATGTTCAGTAGTGGTCGTAGTCTCCAGATTGATTGCAACCCCCCGGCAGCAATACGGACTTTCCGTTTCTCTTCATCTACCATACTGGCACTGCCACCTTCAATCGCATAAGCGGAGCTGCAATAAGCAATTTTATATCCCTTCTGAGCAATACGGAGTGAGAGAATAAAATCGTCCAGCAGCGTATCAGTCTCCATTGGCTCAAAGAATTCCCTTCGGATTGCAAAGAGTTCGCCGGCAGCTCCCACAGCCGTACAAAGGCGTGAATCAAGATCTTTCAGCACAGACTCATATTTCCAATAGAGCCCCTCACCACCGGAGGCGGCATTATCCTTTTGCTGAACAGCAATCCTTTTTTCACCGGCAACACATCCCACCTTCGGATCCATAAATTGAAGCACAATTTCACGAATAGCTTCTGGATTGAGCATCGTATTGGCATCCGTGAAAACCACATAGGGAGTTGTAATAAATTGCATACCTCTGGTCATCGCGGCTGTTTTCCCTCTACGCTGAGGTTCAAAGTATACCGTTACCTCCGGATATTTCTTCAGCATCTCATTAGAAGCATCAGTAGTACCATCAGTCACCCACACAATATTAAGTTTATCACCCGGATAATCCAGCTCACGGCAGTTTTTCATTTTCTCATCTATCACGTCCTGCTCATTGAAAGCAGTAATAAATAAAGTCACCTCCGGAAGATCAGCAGGCAGTAACCGTTTTATTGGTTTCACGAACAGTTCCTTCATCTTTACCAACAAAACCAATACCATACCATACCCTATATACGTGTAGAACACAATGCCAAAGGCAATCCAAAAGATTATTTCAAGAGTT
>DATCIB010000241.1:0-4175 GCA_036508045.1 Bacteroidales bacterium | reverse complement strand
AAGGCGAGATATCTCAGGGTATCTTGCCTTTCCTTTTTCTCTATTCCGCAAGACGGATCTTTCTAAGAGGAGTGGTTTTGCGCCGGTCTGTTGTTTTTTCGAATTTCGAATTTAAGATCAGTAAAAAAGTACTATTTATCTGCACCACCTACACCATGGTCTGCCTCTCAGTATACTGGATGGCATGTCAGTAACGTCAAAAAATATTTGCTCCGCAATAATTGCATACAGTTTTATTTGCTAAAAGGCCCTTTTGTAACCATCTTTCATTGCTGAGCAACTTCCACACCGTCAAAGGCAACCCCCTTTGCCGTCATTGCGGGACTTGACCAGGGAGATTGCGGGTCGGTGCCCGCAATGACAGCTGCCACCTTTGCCGTCATTGCGGGCTTGACCAGAGAGATTGCGGGTCGGTGCCCGCAATGACAGCTGCCACCTTTGCCGTCATTGCGGGCTTGACCAGGGAGATTGCGGGTCGGTGCCCGCAATGACAACTGCCACCTTTGCCGTCATTGCGGGACTTGACCAGGGAGATTGCGGGTCGGTGCCCGCAATGACAACTGCCACCTTTGCCGTCATTGCGGGCTTGACCCGCAATCTGTGAATCAACCAGAAGTAAAAGTCACTTTATCAGATTGAAAAGGTCATCGCTTGCAGACTGATTATTCGTTCTGAAGCACGGAACAGTTATTTTGTGCCACGGAACAGCTATTCCGTGACACGGAATAGCTGTCTTGCGGTTCAATATAACTAATGCGTCCTTGCTGCTTGACTTTTACCTATTGGTCAAGTGACTTTTACTGCCTCCAAGGGAAAGAAATAATGTATGAAATTGCATGCCGGAGCAAACATTCTTGTAAGCTTTTTTGTTGGAGCAAGTTGGAGTAAATTCTTGCAAGATGCCCGAGAAGGTATTGTAGATGGGTGCTTGGTGCACTTGGTGCATTGAAATCATGGTATCTGCCATTTTGCAAAACGAAAATAAAAAAAAAAAAAAACCGGATGGTTTGAGAGGGTTAATTCCCTTATGCTGAGCCGATCAAAGGGCTAAAAGCAGAAGAGACGATAAAACATATTGTTTTATCGTCTCTTTTCAAGTAGCGGTGCCGGGAATTGAACCCGAGTCTCAACCGTGAGAGGGTCGCGTGCTAGGCCACTACACTACATCGCCATTATTTTGATGGTGCAAAAGTAATACTTGTTTTGGAATTATCCAACAATTTTGCAAAAAAAGTACAGATTCCGATCAGATAGCTCGATTCAGCAAACGATGCTTTGCCATCTCCTCGTAGCTGGTTTCTTTCCTTCCATAGTTTGCATACGGATAGATACTGATCCCTCCACGCGGAGTAAAGATCCCGGTCACTTCAATATACTTCGGATCCATGATGCGAATCAGATCCTTCATAATACAATTGACACAATCCTCATGAAACGCCCCGTGGTTACGAAAACTGAACAGATAGAGTTTCAGACTCTTACTCTCCACCATCTTTATATCAGGGAGATAGGAGATGCGTATCTCAGCAAAATCAGGCTGACCGGTGATTGGACACAGACTGGTAAACTCCGGACAATTAAACTGCACCCAGTAATCATTGTCTGAATGTTTATTTTCAAACACTTCCAATACCTCCGGCGCATACTCCTTCTTGTATTCTGTCTTGTGACCCAAAGCAGCAAGTTCATGACTGCTTGCCAAGTTATCTTTATACATCAGAGTTCATTTATTTTCAAAATATTATAGGAGATATTCTCATCATAGACATCCGTCTCATCTACCCGTTTGATATATTTCACAACGCGGATTGTAATAGGCAATACCAAGACTTCATACAAGGATTTTAGTACAATCTGAATGACCATTAATTTGAGCAGTTCATCCATTGGGATTAATCCACCAAAGGCGATAGGAAAGAATATCAGCGAATCAAAGGTCTCACCGACCAAGGTAGAAACAATGGCACGAAGCGAAAACTTCTTACCTCCGTAAATAACCTTCATCCGACTCATCACATACGCATTGAGAAACGATCCGACAAGAAAAGCAAAAAGACTTGCTATCGTGATACGGGGGATCAGCCCAAATACAAAATCAAACCCCTCAGCCCCTTTCCAGAATGGAGCAGGCGGAAGGAGGACAGCAAGTTGCCCCAGTCCGACCACTAAGAAGTTCATCGCAAAACCGCTCCAAATAATAAGGCGTGCTTTTTTATAGCCCCATACTTCGGCGATACAGTCATTGATAATGTAAGAAATAGGGAAAACCATTAATCCGCAGGTCAGGGTGAGAGAGCCCACCTGGATAATCTTGGTTTCTAAAAGGTTGGAAGCAATCAGGCAAACATTAAACAAAATGCCCAAAAGCATGAAGGAAACAGAAACTTTTGTTTTCATAAAACTTGTTTTTAACGTGGTTATCAAGTACACGAACGCCGGCTGCTATACACAGCCGGCGTATGTAAATATTTTAATATCAGATAGCGTTGATCTCTTTCAACACTACATTATTGGAGCGAACAGCCTCTGCGCTAGCCTTAAATGCAGCTTTTTCTTCAGCAGTAAGTTCGAGTTCAATAATCTTTTCAACGCCATTGCGTCCGAGGATAACCGGAACACCGATGCAAATATCAGATTCGCCGTATTCGCCTTCCAGAGAAACACAAGAAGTAACCATCTTCTTCTGATCTTTCAGGATAGACTCAACCACATAAGATCCGGCAGCACCCGGAGCCATCCATGCAGAAGTACCCAAGAATTTGGTCAGCGTTGCTCCACCTACCATGGTAGATGCTTTTACCTCTTCAATCTGTTCAGCACTCAGGAAATTAGAAATCGGCAGACCCTTATACGTAGCCAGACGAGTGAGAGGAATCATCGTTGTGTCACCATGACCACCGATAACCAAGCCTTCTACTTCATTGGCATTACATCCGATTGCCTGACTCAGGAAATATTTAAAGCGAGAGCTATCGAGACAACCACCCATACCAATGATACGGTTTTTAGGCAAACCAAGACTCTTCAATGATAAATAAGTCATCGTATCCATCGGGTTAGAGATAACCACGATAATCGTATTCGGAGAATATTTGAGCAGATTAGCTGCAACGCTCTTCACGATACCGGAGTTCACACCCAACAGTTCTTCGCGAGTCATACCCGGTTTACGGGGAATACCTGAAGTGATCACACAAACATCTGAGTCTGCTGTCAAGGAATAATCATTAGTTGTTCCGGTTACAACAGTATCAAAGCCCATCAGCTGCGCTGTCTGCATGATATCCATTGCTTTTCCCTCAGCTACACCTTCTTTTACATCCAGCAAAACCACTTCGTTTGCCACCTCGTTTACAGCAAGAACATTTGCGCAAGTCGCGCCTACATTTCCTGCACCAACAACTGTTACTTTAGCCATATCTTTCTATTTATTTAATTAACCAATACTCTCGTATAGACGTTTACTTTTTGAAAACGGTACAAAGGTACGAACTATTTCTCATTACGGAAATAATTCTTTATTTAATAATAACAAAAACACTTTATAAATTTCCTTCTTGATTCTCTTGAATAGTTTTTACTCCGTTCAGATGAATAATTGAACAAAATAGACTATTTTTGCAGAGAAAATAAAGAAGAAATACGCTATGGAAATGACGGGAAACGAAAAACAGCCAAGAAAAAGTTTCAAACTGCTGATTGGTATTGTAATTGCATTAGTGCTTATAGTAGCCGGAGCTGTTACTTGGATTGTAATTCAAAGCACCAAAATGAATGAGATGACGGGAATGTTTGATCTGGAAAAGGAAGAACTGTCTGATGAATTCTCACAATTGGCCGTGCAATATGAAGGATACGAACTGAACGTCAATAATGATTCCATCATCGAACTGTTTGAAGCTGAAAAGATGAAGGTGCAACGGTTGCGTGAAGAACTGCGTACAGTAAAATCTACCAATACCTCACGCATCAGCGAATTGAAGAAAGAACTTGCGACAGTACGTGGTGTATTGAAGACCTATATAGCTCAGGTGGACTCGCTCAATAAGATTAATTCTGAACTTCAGGAAGAGAACCAGACGGTGACTCGTAAATTTCAGGAAGCAAAAAGTAATGCCAGTCAGCTTTCCAAAGAGAAAGAGCAGCTTTCTGAAAGAGTCACAATGGCATCTCAG
>DATCIB010000240.1:0-4525 GCA_036508045.1 Bacteroidales bacterium | reverse complement strand
GTGGGCCATCTTGGGCTTGAACCAAGGACCTCCAGATTATGAGTCTGTTGCTCTAACCAACTGAGCTAAAAGCCCGAAATATTTCCTCTGAAATATGCTGCAAAACTACTCTTTTTTCCAGAAACTGCAAAGAAAAAGTTTCTAAAAACGAATAATCCTTTTAAAAGGAGCTTTCAAGCTCTCATTTTCAAGAGATTTTGAGTATTTTTGCACCCGTAAAGCAGACTCTCTGTCTGATAATTATGTTTATTATGAAGGATATTCGTACCGTTGTATTTGATTTTGGAGGAGTTCTTATTGATTTGGATATGCCTGAGACAATACGGCAAGTAGAAGAACTTGGTGTTCCTGCATTTGACAAGATGCTTGTAAATCACTATGTTTGTCATGGCTTTTTGGGTGAATTCGAAAAAGGAGAAGTTTCTCCGGGTGAATTTCGTAGTAAGATCCGTGATCTGGCTAGTAAACCTCATCTGTCAGATGACGCGATTGATAAAGCATGGTGCGCTATGCTCACCCATGTACCTGCATATAAACTGGATCTGCTGCTTGAGCTGAACAAGAAATACAGGGTTTTTATGCTGAGTAATACGAATAAGATTCACATCGATTATTCGCTTCGCAAGTGTTTTTATAATGACGGACACAAACTGTCGGACTATTTTGAAAAGTGCTTTCTCTCTAATGAAATGGGGCTATCAAAGCCTGATCCCACTATTTTCAAGATGTTTCTAAGTGAAACAGGTGTTTCTCCGGAGCAAACTCTCTATATTGATGATGCAATCAAGAACGTAGAGGCTGCTTCCAGTCTCGGGTTCAAAGCCCGTTTGTATGTTCCTGGTGAAGATTTACGGAAATTCTTTAGCGCATGAGATCTTATTACCAATCCAAACCAGTTTCAACAGCCGGACTAGTTGCAACAATAGGTGTCTTTGATGGTGTTCATGTCGGACATCGTTCATTGATTCTAGCTGTGCGACAGGAAGCCGAGAATCGCGGGATTGAATCTGCTGTTATCACCTTTTCGTCTTCACCATCTGCACTTTTTGATCCTAACTTCGTACCACAATCTATTTCTGACCCGAAAGAGAAGGAGAGCTTGTTTAAAGAAGCTGGTGTAGATGTCTGTATTACTTTGGATTTTAATCAGGAGATAGCTGTTCTTACAGCTGAGGAGTTTTTTTGTAAGCTACTTGTTCCCTGGAATGTGAAGTGCCTGGTGGTAGGTTATGATCATCGTTTTGGAAGAGGCCGTGCTGAAGGTATGGAGGATTATGTACGCTATGGTGCTGCAGTGGGCATTGATGTCGTGCAAGCATCCGTCTTTTTGCTGGATGGAAAGGATAAGGTGTCTTCATCAAAAGTACGTTCTTTAATCCGTAAAGGGGCGGTTAGTGAAGTTTCCCGGTATTTGGGACGAGCATATACTTTGTCCGGCAAGGTAACTGAAGGATTTCAGATAGGAACATCTATTGGCTTTCCAACTGCAAATATTGTTCCGCTCTTTGCTGAAAAAATTGTTCCGGGCAAGGGTGTTTATGCGATACGTGCCAAAGTAAACGGAAAGGTCTACGGCGGGATGCTTAATATTGGCACACGACCAACATTTCATAAGAATGCCGAAACTTCTATTGAAGCTAATCTGTTTGACTTCTCCGGTGATATATATAACCAGGAAATTGAAATTTCATTTATTTCCCGGCTGCGTGAAGAACGCAAATTCGAAACGATAGATCAGCTGCAAGAACAGATGCGAAAAGATAAACTAGCAACTGAAGGATATTTGAAAGAGCTGTTATAAGGACTTCAACCACCGCTTTCCAAGGTAACGTACCGGAAACCACACAGCTAAGAAACCAATTATAAGTACCGTGATAAAGACGAGCAGCAGGTCTGTCATATCCAGTCTTACGGGATAGCTGTCTACAATAAATGTATTGCTCTCGCCTAGTCGGAGAATACCGAAATATTGCTGTGTAAGCGTGAGAATAATACCGAGTACGATGCCGGACAAGACTCCTCCCAATGAAATCAAACTTCCTTCGATCAAAAAGATTCGCGCGATAAAAGTGTCATTGGCTCCCAGATTGCGGAGCGTAATGATATCGTCCTTCTTGTCGAAGATCAACATGGAGAGAGAACCAATAATATTGAAGGTAGCAATTAGCATGATAAAGCTGAGAATCAAGAAGGAGATCCACTTCTCCAGATTCATCATTTTATAGAAATCTTCTTGTTGTTCGTATTGATCTTTCACATAAAAAGCATCTCCAAGTGTTTCCTGGATCTTACCTTTAATTTCAGGAAGAGAAGCATTCGGTGATAGTTTTAGTTCTATGCCGCTCACTTCTTTCTCATAGTTGAAAAGACGACGGGCAAAATGAAGTGGGACTATCACATATTTCTCGTCATATTCAGGCTGTTCCAAAGAGAAAATGCCTGACACAAACAGGTAGTCTTCTGTAAAGGAGGAGGCTGGGTTAGCCATATTGATCCGTACGTCCCTTTTGGGGGCAAAAACCTCCAGTGGATCAATGAAAGAAGAACCTGTTCCTAATACGTTGGCAAGACCCAGGCCAAGAGTCCCATAGTCAACAAGACTATCATAAAGCATGAAATGTCCGTTGACAATAATGCTGTCAATAGAAGTGAGCTGCTCGAAATTGTCAGCGACACCTTTTATGGTTGCTGGCACTTGTCGATCCTGATACTTTAGTAAAGCATTTTCTTCCAGCACTTCCGTAAAGATTGCAACTCCCTCCATATTTCGGATAGCGTCGAATTCTTTGGAAGTAGGGTCGAAGACCTTTCCTTGCCGTGAAGTAATCTCTATCTGTGGATCAAAGTTGCAGAACAGTGTCGAAAATAGCTCCTGGAATCCATTAAACACGGATAGCGTGCAGACCATAGCCATAGTAGCAACGGCAACGCCGCATACCGAAATCCATGAAATCACATTGATGGCGTGGTGAGATTTCTTGGCTAAAAGATATCGTTTTGCAATTAGGAAGTGCAGTGCCAATTATTATTGCTTTAGCAGGTTGTCAATATTCTCCAGATAGTCGAGCGAATCGTCAAGAAAAAAGATTAAATAAGGCATTTTTCTCAATTGGAAGCGTACTTTCTGAGCGATATCGAAACGGGTCGTTTGGCTGCTTTCGTTTACTTCTTTCAAGATTGCTTGCGCTTTCTCTGAAGGAAAGACGCTTAAATATACTCGCGCGATACTCATGTCCGGACTTATACGTACAATGCTTACAGAAATCAGTACGCCGTGCAAAGCTTGAGTCTGAAGGCGAAAGTGTTCGCTCAGTTCTTTTTGCAACAATCGTGCAATCTTATTTTGTCTGGTTGTTTCCATTATCTTATGTTTAAATTATAATTTCAGAATCATTGTCAGGCCATCACGAAGAGGGAGAATCACCTTTTCCACGCGAGAGTCCGCCGCAATCTTGTTGTTAAATGCGAGGATTCCCTTTGTCTGAGTGTCGCTATTTGCTACATTTTCAATTACTTTTCCATCCCACAGGGTGTTGTCTGCTAAAATCAATCCACCTTTCTTCACCTTTGGAAATACACAGTCATAGTACTCAATATAGTTTCGCTTGTCGCCGTCAATAAACACAAGGTCAAAAAGTTTGTCCATGGCAGGCACCAACTCGAGTGCATCACCGATATGAAAGAAAATCTTCTCCTTGTGTTCCGATTGCTCCAGGAAGGAACGGGTAAAATCTTCCAGTTCGTCATTGATTTCAAAGGTATGCAGTTCGCTTCCACTTTTCATTCCTGCCGCCATACTTATGGCCGAGTATCCGGTAAAGGTTCCTATCTCAAGCACATACTGGGGCTGAATCATCCGGCATATCATCTTTAGAATTTTTCCTTGAAGATGTCCTGATACCATGCGTGGACGTAGCAGATTGACATGTGTATCTCTGCGCAATTTGGCCAGCAAGTTATCTTCCGGATCAATATGGGCCAGGATATATTTTTCCAGTTCCTCTGTCATCTTTCTTTTGGAGAGTGTTATTTACTTGTTGAAAGTTCCATGATTGCTTCTACAGCCAGCCGGTAGGAATCCATGCCAAAACCGGCAATACTTCCTAAACACGCGGCAGCAATCATTGAGGTGTGACGGAATGACTCACGTGAATGAATATTCGAAATATGCACCTCAATGACAGGTGTTTTCACACCGCGAATCGCATCATGCAAAGCAATGGATGTGTGTGTATATGCACCTGCGTTCATTACAATTCCATCAAAAGAAAATCCAACCTCATGAATCTTGTTGATCAGTTCGCCTTCAATATTTGACTGATAATAGGCAAAATTGACAGTTGGAAAACGAAGTTTTAGTTTTTCCAAATAGGACTCAAAAGAGGCATCTCCATAAATTGATTTCTCCCGAACCCCGAGTAAATTGAGGTTTGGACCGTTGATAATCTGTATGTTCATACTTCTATAGTTTTGCCGCAAAGGTACGAATAATAATTGAACGAATATATAAAAGACAAAAAAGGCT
>DATCIB010000239.1:0-6054 GCA_036508045.1 Bacteroidales bacterium | reverse complement strand
AAGACGCGGGGAAGTTCTTTTTTTATTACTATTCCCATAAGAACCACTATCCAAATAATAGTACCTTCTTGTGGGCAGAAATAATGTTAGCAAACAAGTTCTCAGCAGAAGTTATTCAGACGTTCTCTTTCAATAAAAAAGGCTGTCAGTTCCTGCTTAACATCCCACTAGTATGCTTCACTCGTTGGAAAAACTGAATTAAGAATGTATTCAAAACAACTATAACCGCTCATTACTCTTACTAACTGTCTTCAACCGGTAAATTAACTCCATTCATGCTGATAATTAGTGAAGTTGTCAGTTGAGGACTCATGGGTTGTCAATTGACAACCCATGGGTTGTCGAGTGAGGACCCATGGGTTGTCACTCGACAACTTCACTAGCTATTGAGATGAAAGACACTCGGCTGAAAGGAGGAAAGGCATAAGATAAGGGATGCGTTGAAATAAGTGGTAATATGACCGAAAATAATCACACAGTGGAGAGCATTTTGCATGCATGCAATAATTGAATCCGAATGCATTACCTTCCATTCTTTTTTCTAACTTTGCAGTCATTTAAAACGTATTATTGGACACTAATTTCAGAAGCAATTATGAAAGAATATATACTCACTGAGACTCCGACAGAAAAAGCTGTACTCATCGGATTGATTACTCAGCAGCAGAACGAGCAGAAATGCATGGAATATCTGGATGAATTAGCTTTTCTGGCAGAGACGGCAGGTGCCGAACCTGTGAAGAAGATTGTTCAACGTTTGGACAGACCTATGAATACGACCTTTGTAGGCAAAGGGAAACTACAGGAGATACGCGTATATATAGAGGAGAACGATATTGGGATGGCGATCTTTGACGACGAACTCTCAGCCAAGCAAATGCGTATCATTGAGCAGGAACTAAAAGTAAAGATACTGGATAGAACCAGTCTGATACTCGACATTTTCGCCAACAGAGCACAGACAGCCAGCGCTCGTACCCAAGTTGAGCTGGCTCAGTACCAATATATGCTACCCCGATTAGCCCACTTATGGACTCACCTTGAGAGACAACGTGGCGGTATCGGTATGCGCGGTCCGGGTGAGACACAGATTGAAACTGACCGTCGTATCGTATTGGACAAGATTGCGTTTTTAAAGGATGAGCTGATACTCATTGACAAACAAAAGATCGTTCAGCGTAAAAACCGCAGCAAGTTAGTTCGCATTGCTTTGGTCGGATATACCAACGCGGGGAAATCAACCCTTATGAACCAGCTGAGCAAATCGGATGTGTTTGCAGAGAACAAGCTTTTTGCCACTCTCGATACGACCGTTCGCAAAATAACCATCGAGAACCTCCCCATGTTATTATCCGATACTGTTGGTTTCATACGCAAACTGCCTACCAACCTGATCAATTCATTTAAGTCAACATTGGATGAAGTACGTGAAGCAGATATTCTTCTGCATGTCATTGACGTATCACATGCCTCTTTCATGAACCAGATAAAAGTTGTGGATGAAACCTTGAAAGATATTTTAAAGGGAGAAAAGCCGACCATCCTTCTCTTTAACAAGTGTGATGCCTTTACTTATGACAAAAAGGAGGAGGACGACCTGACCGAAAGTACAAGAGAGAATCTCTCTCTGGACGATATTAAAAAGGAATGGGCTGCCAGCGGAAGGGAATGTCTCTTTATTTCCGCCAAGACCAAAGACAACCTGGACAACCTGAAAGCGTTAATCTATCAGCGTGTAAAGGAGATTCACACCTCCCGTTTTCCGTACAATGATTTCTTGTACGAAACCTATGAAGAAGAAGTATAGTTCCAATTAATAATGTAATACCCCTGAATTATGCAAAATTACAGAGCCCTTTCTCCTCAGGAAGTTGAAGAACTTGAAAAACAAGGATGTAAATGCTCCGACTGGAATAAGATATTAGTAAAACCCGGTTTCTCTACCAAATACGTGCAGGGTGTTCAGTTCTCCGGCACCAACCGTATTGGCCTTTTTAACAAAGGATTCGATCTTCCCGGTGGGATCAAATGCTCTTCCGGATTATACAACTCCTCCATCTACAACTGCACCATTGAGGACAATGTCCTGATAGACAACATTCGCAATTATATTGCCAATTACACCATTGGAGAAGGAAGTTTCATCGAAAATACAAACGCGATCTATACGGACGGTTACTCTACTTTCGGCAATTCAGTCGAAGTGGCTGTACTCAACGAAACCGGAGGTCGTGAAGTGTCGATCACCGATCATCTTTCAGCTCCTTTTGCTTATCTGGAAGCTCTCTACCGTCACCGTCCCGAACTGATTAAGAAGCTGAAAGAAATGACAAGTGCCTATGCGGAATCTGTCAAGAGCAATCGTGGCACCATCGGAAAGAACGTGAAGATACTGAATGCGGGATCCATCATCAATGTGAAGATAGGCGACAATGCCCGCATCGAAGGCACGGGAAGCTTGAAGAACGGAAGTATCAACAGCAACGCTGAAGCACCGGTCTTTATTGGTACCAATGTGATCGCACAAGATTTCATTGTCTCGTCGGGTGTACAAATCACCGATGCCGCTTATCTGACACATTGCTTTGTAGGTCAGGCCTGTCACATAGGAAATAAATATTCTGCCCACGACTCGTTGATATTCTCTAACTGTGCTTTGGAAAATGGAGAGGCTTGCGCCATCTTCGCCGGTCCCTATACTGTATCCATGCACAAATCCAGTTTGCTGATTGCAGGAATGTTCTCCTTCTGTAATGCCGGCAGCGGTTCAAACCAGAGCAATCACATGTACAAATTGGGGCCTATACATCAGGGCATCGTGGAGCGCGGTTCAAAGACCACCAGTGACTCCTATATATTATGGCCTGCCAAAGTAGGAGCTTTTTCTTTGGTAATGGGACGACACGTGCACAATTCGGATACCTCTGATATGCCATTCTCCTACCTTATTGAGCAAGGAGATGAGACTTATCTGGTACCAGGCGTCAATCTCCGCAGCGTAGGCACAGTGCGCGATGCACAGAAATGGCCGAAGCGAGATAAACGTACAGACCCGCAGAAGCTAGACCCTATCAACTTCAACTTGTTAAGTCCTTACACCATTTCCAAAATGTATAAGGCAATCAACAATCTTCATGCCTTGCAGAAAATATCAGGTGAGACCTCTGATGTATATACCTATCAGAGTGCAAAAATAAAAAGATCATCGCTGGTCAAAGGTCTGGAGTTCTATCAGACTGCCATACATAAGTTTCTGGGTAATTCTATCATCAAACGATTGGAAAACATCAAGTTCCAGTCCAACGAAGAGATCCGGGCACGTCTTCAGCCTGATTCCCCGATTGGTTTGGGTGAGTGGGTTGACCTCTCCGGACTGATTGCTCCTAAGTCAGAGATAGACCGGTTTATCGAATTGGTGGAAAGTGAACAGATAACTACCATTGATGAAGCCAACAACTACTTCAACGAACTCCATGCCAACTATTACACGTACGAGTGGGCATGGGCATGGGAGAATATTTGTCACACCTATCACACAAACATCAACACGATTACAGCTCAGGATATCATCGTTATCGTCAAGACCTGGAAAGAGGCGGTCATCGGTCTAGACAAACTGTTGTACAGTGACGCGCACAAAGAGTTCACTGTCACTTCACAGACAGGATTTGGCGCAGACGGCAGCCAAGAAGAAAAGAGGGTAGACTTCGAACAGGTAAGAGGTGACTTTGAGAACAATGCTTTTGTCACCTCCTTATTAAAGCATATCGAAGTAAAGAGTGCCTTGAGTGATGAGATAATCGGACGAATCAAACATATCCAATAAATTAGTATAGTATGAATAATAAGCCATTTAAGTATCAAGAGCCATTTCCGATGAGTAAAGATACCACTGAGTATTATCTTTTATCCAAAGACTTTGTTTCCGTTTCGGAATTTGAAGGAAAAGAGATTTTGAAAGTTCAGTCTGAGGGTTTAACGCTGTTGGCTAAGCAAGCTTTTCGTGATGTAGAATTCCTGCTCCGCACCAAACATCAGGAGCAAGTAGCTAAAATCCTTTCAGATCCGGAGGCTACTCCTAACGACAAATATGTCGCGCTGACTTTTCTCCGCAATGCGGAAGTTGCCGCCAAAGGCATTCTTCCTTTCTGTCAGGATACGGGAACGGCAATCATTGTTGGCAAGAAAGGTCAGCAAGTCTTTACGGAAGGATGTGATGAAGAGGCTTTATCCAAAGGGGTGTATCAGACATTCACACAGGAAAATCTTCGCTACTCACAAAACGCGCCTTTAAATATGTACGATGAAGTCAATACGGGATGCAACTTGCCGGCTCAGATTGACTTGTATGCCATACAGGGGATTGAATACAAATTCCTTTGCATAGCCAAAGGAGGAGGTTCAGCCAATAAGACCTATCTCTATCAGGAGACGAAAGCACTGATCGTGCCCGGCAAACTGGAAAACTTCCTGATCGAGAAGATGAAGACACTGGGCACAGCTGCTTGTCCTCCGTATCATATTGCTTTCGTCATCGGGGGTACTTCTGCCGAGACTAACTTGAAAACGGTCAAACTGGCTTCTGCGAAATACTATGACAACCTGCCCACAGTGGGCAATGAATACGGACAAGCTTTCCGTGACATCGAACTGGAAGACAGATTGCTCAAAGCTGCTCAGGAGATTGGTCTGGGTGCTCAATTCGGAGGAAAATACTTTGCGCATGACATCCGCGTCATCCGTCTGCCACGCCACGGCGCATCTTGTCCGGTGGGCATGGGGGTCTCTTGTTCGGCAGACCGTAATATCAAGGCTAAGATTAATAAAGAAGGTATCTGGATTGAGAAGATGGAAATGAATCCCGGCCGATTCATTCCGGCAGAATTGCGTAAAGCAGGGGAAGGAGAGTCTGTGCAGATTGACCTGAACCGCCCGATGGATGAGATCCGCAAAGAACTTTCCAAATATCCTGTGGCTACTCGTCTCTCTTTAAATGGTACGATTATCGTCGGACGCGACATTGCTCACGCCAAACTAAATGCCCGTCTGGAAGCAGGGGAAGGAATGCCTCAGTATATGAAAGATCATCCGATCTTGTATGCCGGACCAGCAAAGACTCCGGAAGGAATGCCTTGCGGTTCGATGGGGCCAACGACTGCCGGACGAATGGACTCTTATGTGGACTCCTTCCAAAGCAACGGCGGAAGCATGGTGATGATTGCCAAAGGAAACCGCAGCCAGCAAGTAACAGACGCATGTAAGAAATATGGCGGATTCTATCTGGGAAGCATCGGCGGTCCGGCAGCGATCTTGTCGCAAGAGAATATCAAGAGTATCGAATGTGTGGAGTATCCCGAACTGGGCATGGAAGCTATCTGGAAAATTGATGTCGTGGATTTCCCGGCATTCATTCTCGTGGATGACAAAGGCAATGACTTCTTCCAGCAACTTAAACCTTGCGTCGGCTGCAAAAAGTAAGACAAATGAAATCGTATGTATATGAACTGAAGCTCACCGTGCGTGACTATGAACTGGATTTTGAGGGAATTGTAAACAACGCTGTTTACATGAACTATCTGGAACATACCCGCCATGAGTTTCTCAAACAAGCAGGTATCAATATCCCCCTCCTCCATCAGGAGGGGGTTGATCCTGTCGTTACTCATGCCGACATACAATACAAACACTCTTTAGTGAGTGGTGATGCCTTTACCTCGCGCCTTAATCTTCAGAAAGAGGGAATACGCTTTATCTTTTATCAAGACATCTATCGTGATTCAGATAACGTACTGATGATAAAGGCAAAGATTGAAGCAGCGATATTACAGCATGGGAGACCGATGCGAAATTCCATTTTCGACGAACTATTCAAAGATTATCTTACCAAATATTCATAATGGAAAAAGACCAACGGCTGTATCAAATCGCATTCACCCTGATCAAAAGAGTAGGACCGATTGTAGGGAGAAACCTTTTGACACTGTTTGAAACACCCGAAGCTCTTTTCAAAGAAAAAGCGGCAACGCTGGACAAGACACAAGGTTTGCCTCATCT
>DATCIB010000238.1:0-7494 GCA_036508045.1 Bacteroidales bacterium | reverse complement strand
AAGAACAATACAAATACGGATGTTACCATCTATGGTCACACAGATAACACAGGCTCAGACGCTATCAACGAAAAACTTTCTGCTGCTCGTGCAGATGCTGTAAAATCATTCCTTTCCGGAAATGGTATTGCTGGAAGCCGTATGACAACAGAAGGAAAGAGCTATTCGCAACCTATTGCTGATAATTCTACAGTTATCGGACGTGCACAAAACCGTCGTGTAGAGGTGTATATCACTGCTAATGAGACTATGATCAAAGAAGCTGAGAAAGCTGCATCAAGCAACTAATTAACCATTACATAGAGAAAGTCCGGATAGGTTAACTGTCCGGCCTTTTTTTTTGCTAACTTTGTAACCTGATTCAAAAGAACAGACTATTAAAAGAAAATCTATATGGCTAATATTGAACTGAAGGAACTCACAAAAAGGGGTGAGGATTATTCACAATGGTATCAGGATCTCGTAGTCAAAGCCGACCTGGCTGAAAACTCGGCAGTAAGAGGATGTATGGTCATCAAACCTTACGGATATGCTATCTGGGAAAAAATACAAGCGCAACTTGATAAGATGTTTAAAGAAACCGGACATGTCAATGCCTACTTCCCATTGTTTATTCCGAAATCTTTCCTGAGCAAAGAAGCAGAACATGTAGAAGGTTTCGCCAAAGAATGCGCGGTAGTAACTCACCACCGTTTGATGAAAGACCCGAACGGTACAGGCCTCATTGTAGATCCTTCTGCCAAACTAGAAGAAGAGCTGATTGTCCGTCCTACCTCTGAAACGATTATATGGAACACGTACCGCAATTGGATCCGCTCCTATCGTGATCTTCCACTGCTTATCAATCAATGGGCCAACGTCGTTCGTTGGGAAATGCGCACACGTCTTTTCCTTCGTACAACTGAGTTTTTGTGGCAGGAAGGTCATACAGCACATGCTACAAAAGTAGAAGCTGAAGAAGAAGCAACCAGAATGCTGAATGTTTATGCTGAGTTTGCTGAAAAATACATGGCAATGCCGGTTGTGAAAGGTGTCAAATCAGCAAACGAACGTTTTGCAGGTGCTCTTGATACTTTCACCATCGAAGCTCTGATGCAGGATGGAAAAGCATTGCAATCCGGCACCTCTCACTTCCTTGGACAGAACTTTGCAAAAGCATTTGATGTGATGTTTGCCGATAAGACCGGTAAGATGGAATATGTGTGGGCTACTTCCTGGGGGGTCTCTACCCGCCTGATGGGTGCATTGATCATGTCGCACTCAGATGATAACGGATTGGTTCTTCCTCCCCAACTCGCCCCGATACAAGTAGTTATTGTTCCCATTTACAAGAATGACGATCAATTGGCTCAGATCAGTGCCAAGATAGCTCCTATTATCAACGAACTGAAATCTCTTGGTATCAGCGTTAAGTATGATAATTCAGACAATAAAAAACCAGGTTGGAAGTTTGCTGAATATGAGCTGAAAGGCGTTCCTGTCAGACTAGCTATGGGTGGCAGAGATCTTGAAAACGGAACGGTTGAGGTCGTTCGCCGTGACACACTCACCAAGGAGACCCGTTCTATAGAAAACATCAGTAAATATATACAGGAGTTGCTGAATGAGATTCAGGATAATATTTATAAAAAAGCCTTTGACTACCGCGCCGCTCATACCATCATGGTAGACACCTATGACGAGTTTAAGGAGAAGATTGAAGAAGGAGGTTTCATCCTCGCACATTGGGACGGTACTTCAGAAACAGAGCTTAAGATCAAAGAAGAGACAAAAGCAACAATCCGTTGTATCCCCTTTGAAGGAGACAAAACACCCGGCAAATGCATGGTAACCGGCAAGCCTTCTGCGCAACGCGTATTGATGGCAAGAGCTTATTAATCATTCATATTACCACAAAGAAAAGAGGCTTTCTCAATGCGAGACAGCCTCTTTTCTTTGTGGTAATATCGGCTGTATGAATGATCCGAAGCCGCAAATATATCAGAACTCTGACGTAAAATGGAACCGAATCTTCGGAAAGTCCTGTTGAGCCATCTGCAATACATAGCGTGAATCAGCCATAAATACATCTCTTTTATCACGATCCTTGGACATATACTGATACTTCCGCTTCTTGAAATTTTCCAATTCATCGGCATAATCACTTTCAATCCAACAAGCCTTGTAAAGGCTTATTGATTCCCATCGACACTGTGCACCATACTCGTTGAGCAAACGATACTGAATGACCTCAAACTGAAGTTGTCCGACTGTCCCTACAATCTTTCGTCCATTGTACTGACTTACAAAAAGCTGTGCGACACCTTCATCCATCAATTGTTCGATGCCCTTATTGAGCTGTTTGGACTTCATTGGGTCATCATTTTCAATATACTTAAACATCTCAGGCGAGAAGCTTGGAAGACCCTTGAAATGAAGATCCTCTCCTGAAGAAAGGCTATCTCCTATCTTAAAGTTGCCGGTATCCGGCAAACCTATGATGTCACCCGGCCACGCCTCATCCACCACAGATTTCTTTTGAGCCATAAAAGCAGTTGGACTGGAAAACTTCAACACTTTTCCCAGACGTATATGTTTGTATCCTACATTACGCTCAAACTTACCAGAACATATCTTTACAAAAGCAATACAACTTCTGTGATTCGGATCCATGTTGGCATGTATCTTAAAGATAAATCCAGAGAAAGTCTCCTCTTCCGGACGCACCAAACGTTCCTCCGTTTGCACCGGACATGGCGATGGAGCTATCTGCACAAAGCAGTCAAGCAGTTCCTTTACTCCAAAATTATTCAGCGCCGAACCAAAGAAAACCGGTGCAATAGAACCTGCAAGATATTCCTTATTATCAAACTCCGGATACACACCTTCTATCAATTCAAGATCTGCTCTCAGTTTCTTTGTTCTTTCACTACCAATATGCTTCTCCAACTCCGGATCATGCACATCTTTAATTGGGAAAGACTCAGTCACCACCTGTTTGCTGGGTAAATATAGATCGAGTTTTTGCTGGAAGATGTTATATACACCCTTAAACCGCTGACCGATGTCAATCGGCCAACTTAACGGGCGAACCTTTATATCTAATTCCTTCTCTACTTCATCAAGCAAATCAAAGGGATCTTTTCCTTCACGGTCCATTTTATTGACAAAGACAATTACCGGAGTTTTTCGCATACGACACACTTCCATCAATTTGCGCGTTTGTGTCTCCACTCCTTTTGCGCAATCAATAACGATAATCACACTATCGACCGCTGTTAATGTCCTAAAAGTATCTTCTGCAAAGTCCTGGTGACCGGGAGTATCTAATATGTTAACTTTATAATCGTCATAATCAAACCCCATGACAGAAGTAGCAACAGAGATTCCTCTTTGTTTCTCAATTTCCATCCAGTCAGACGTAGCTGTCTTTCTGATCTTGTTTGATTTGACCGCTCCTGCTATGTGAATAGCTCCACCAAAAAGCAAAAGTTTCTCTGTCAGAGTAGTCTTACCGGCATCCGGGTGACTAATAATTGCAAAAGTTCTCCTTCTCTGAATCTCGTCTGTTAGTTCACTCATATATCTATATCGTACAATTTTAGTCTAATTCGAGGTCTCCATTCCGATCCTTATTGTAATAGCATGCCAACAATGAAATAAAGCTGGTAATTCGTTTGATTGCCGCCATTGTCTCCTCACCTACTGTGCGTTGCTGCAGCTTCAAAAGCAGAAAACCATACAAGGCGGTAAAGCAAGTCTCTACTTCTGGCATATCAGGATGATTATCTTTACTTCTTAACTCAACAATAAAAGGCAGTGTCTTATAATATTCAGCAGCATAAGATGCATCTTTAGGAGACTTTAGAAGTCTTAGATGCAAATCGGTAAGATCAATAATTACATTCTGAATCAGTTGAATATGACCATATTTCTGCTTATTTTCCATTACCATCATATCGATAAGACTCTCATACCAATCGGTCAGACGTTTCTTATCCTCAGCTAAACAATCATATCTATCGATAATATTCGCTTGAATCGCTTCCATATTCAGATTGTTGGCACGGATCAAGTCTTCAATCTGCCACATGTATAACAGATATTCTGCTATATTCTCTTTCTTCTTCCGGGTTGCAATAAACATGGGTAATTTTCAACTATATATAAAATGGAGTGCAAAGGTAATAGTAATCACGGACATAAACAAAAAGGAACTCATTCATCTTCTCATTAATCCGGGAATGATGACTAATATTCGAACATGCAAAAGGGTTGTCTCATACGAGACAACCCTTTGTTTTTCTTAAACAAAGCGGCTATAGCCGCTTTCTTGCGCTGGTAAAATTTACTTTACAACAGCAGCAGCTTGAGCAGCAGAATCTTTTGCAATAGAATCAGCTTTAGCCTGAGCTAGAGCAGCAGAATCTAATACAACAGGAGCAGCAACTTCAGTAACAGCTACTGAATCAGTTGATTTTGTTCCTTCAGTTTTGCTACCAGTACATGCTACAAAAGAAACCATTGCTGCAACAGCAAAAAACAAGACTAACTTTTTCATCATTTTTCCTTCCTTATTAAAATGTAATACTATTATTACGGCACAAAGGTAAGGAGTTTTTCATTATGTTGTACAACACGTTTAGTTTTTTTTTTCGATAATATTACTCTTTTTTCGAATTAGCTTATTATCAGGCTGTTACAATGCATAAAAAAATATTATATGATTGACATATTCATATAAAGATAACGTTTGATACTCTTCTTAGGAGTTTTCTCAAATTCTGTCGGAAACAATTTGATCTCAGAAACATTTTCATAGGAAGCAAGCGACTTATTTAACCCTTTGCGATTCTCTTCCATGATTATATTCAGACTGTTATGATCAGCCTCCATATTATCTACTGCCTCATAATCAGGATATACCAGAGCGATAAGCTTTCCGTCTTTCTCAATTACCAGACTTTCCATTACAAATGGAAGGTTATTTAATTTGCTTTCGATTTCTTCCGGGTAGATGTTTTGTCCACTGGAGGTAAGAATCATGCTCTTGCTACGTCCACGAATTGATATTGTTCCATCTGGAGTTACAGTACCAAGGTCGCCTGTGCGAAGCCAGCCATCAGGAGTAAAAGCATCTTTGGTTGCTTCTTCGTTTTTATAGTAACCCACCATCACATTCTCACCAATGACTTGTATCTCTCCCGCTTTATTCTCAGGATCTTCTGAATCAACACGAACTTGCATACCCGGAAGAATTCGTCCGCAAGAACCGGGAACAAACTCTTCCCAAAGAGTATAACTGATAAGCGGAGCACACTCCGTCATTCCATAGCCTACACTGAACGGAAACTTTATTTTAAAAAAGAAATCTTCCACTTCAGGATTCAAAGCAGCACCACCTATAACTACCTGAGAGAAATGACCTCCCATTGAATCCACAAGTTTCTTACGTACCTGCGCATAAATCTGAACATCCAGCAAGGGAATACTCAAAGCATACTTCATCGTACGTTTAGTGATAATAGGAAGAATCTGTTTCCTATATATTTTCTCAATAACAAGTGGAACTGTAAATATTAATGTAGGTTTAACTTCCTCAAATGCTTTCAGCAAAATCTTAGGGGAAGGGATCTTTCCAAGTAAAGTAGTATGCGAACCGGCAGCAATAGAGGTCAGAAAATCAAAAGTACAACCGTATGCATGAGCCAAAGGCAGAAATGAAAGGATGCGTGACTTATCTGTCAGTAATTGAGTTTTCAATGCAAAGGTCACATTACCTGCCAGATTATTTCCGGTCAGCATCACACCTTTACTGAATCCCGTTGTACCGGATGTATAGTTGATAAGCATCACCTTATCATTTGAAAGATCTGTATATTTAATGTCTTCTTTCCGTAATCCTTGAGGATATTTTGCTGTAAACTCCTCATCGAGTGTTTTCACAAACTTTTGAACTGTTTCACCATCTCGTTGATGCAATACACGGAAATCATTAAGTGAGAAAACAGCTCGAATCCCGAGCATCTTATCCTCTTCCAGGCTCTCCCAAATGTTATCACTGGTGAAGAGAAATACTGATTCTGAGTGATTGATGATGTGGTGTACATCATTCGGATTGAAATCCTGAAGAATTGGCACGATAATGCTTCCGTATGTAACAGATGCCAGATAGGCCACACACCAGTTTGAATTATTCTTGCCGATAAGTGCGATTTTATCTCCCCGTCTAATCTTGCAATAATTAAACAATAAATGAATCCTGGCTATTCTTTCTGCAATTTGTCCGTAAGTTAATGTCTCTTTTTCACCGTAATCAGTCAAAGCCGGCATATCCCAGTGTTGAATAAAACTATGTTCATACAGTTTGATGAAATTCTCTTTAATCATAGCACACATTAGTAAGTAATGTGCAAAAATAGAACTATAGTTTGGACATCCGAAAGGTTTAGATGTAATTAATGGCATTCTTAACATTAATTTAGTAGAGAATTTATGTAGCTTTGCATGCTGATTGGCAATGAAGCCTATTTTGAAGACTCAGAAAATGATTGACCATTCTATTTTTCAGGACAAGAAAGCGGCTTTCTATACATTGGGATGCAAACTAAACTTTGCCGAGACCTCAACAATTGGAAGACAACTCGAGGAACAAGGCATCCGGAAGATCAGAAAAGGAGAAAAAGCGGACATCTGTGTCATTAACACGTGTTCGGTCACCGAACTTGCAGATAAGAAATGCCGTCAGACGATAAGAAAAGCTATAAAAGACCATCCGGGAGCGTTTATTATTGCAACAGGCTGCTATGCCCAACTGAAACCCGGCGATATTGCCGGAATCGAAGGGGTTGATCTTATCGTTGGTTCCGCTCAAAAGTTAGATATTGTCTCCTATCTCTCCTCTCTTGACAAAAAAGAAAAAGGTGAGATTATTACTTCGGAATGGAAAACCATTGATAGATTCGTTCCCTCTTGTGCGAAGGGTGACCGTACCCGTTACTATTTGAAGGTGCAAGACGGCTGTGACTATTTCTGTTCATACTGTACCATACCGATGGCTCGCGGGAAAAGCCGTAACGGTACAATCAAGGATATGGTATCGCAAGCAGAGGACGCTGCACGGCAAGGAGCCAAAGAGATAATCCTGACAGGCGTCAACATCGGTGACTTCGGTCGCAGTACCGGTGAGACATTCTTTGATCTGGTGAAAGCTTTGGATCAGGTGGAAGGAATCGCCCGTTATCGGATCTCTTCCATAGAGCCCAACCTACTGACTGATGAGATCCTGGAATATACCGCACATTCAAAGCGATTTGCACCTCATTTCCATATTCCTTTACAGTCCGGAAGTGACGATGTGCTCAAGTTAATGCGTCGTCGCTATGACACCGCACTCTTCCGGCATAAGATTGAGCGGATCAAACAACTGATGCCTCACGCCTTTATCGGTGTGGATGTGATTGTTGGAGTACGCGGCGAAACGGAAGCTTTCTTCGAGGATGCTTGCCGGTTTAT
>DATCIB010000237.1:0-12895 GCA_036508045.1 Bacteroidales bacterium | reverse complement strand
CAGGGTTATCCGACACAAGGAATCCGTTTCATGGTTGGAGCAAGTTACCGTTTTTAGGCAAATCTACAGGGGGTAAAAACACTTTATCCCCTAAGAATTAATAAATTATTGTCCGATAGACCGTCGGACTCTGATTTTTTTGCTACTTTTGCCCGCCAAATGATAAAAGAACCTAAGATGCAAAAGAATTTAGTGATTGTCGAATCTCCTGCCAAAGCCAAAACTATAGAAAAGTTCCTTGGAAAAGAATTTAAGGTTCTCTCAAGCTACGGTCACATCCGTGATCTACAAAAGAAAGGATTGGGCATTGACATCGAAAATGACTTCAACCCCATCTATGAAATACCTGCCGACAAGAAGAAACTTGTAGACGATCTGAAGAAAGAAGCTGCAACAGCAAGCATGGTATGGCTCGCTTCCGATGAGGACCGCGAAGGAGAGGCAATAGCCTGGCATCTGCATGAAGTGCTGAATCTGAATAAAGACAACACGAAACGTATCGTTTTTCATGAGATAACTAAAACAGCGATACTCGAAGCTATTGAAAACCCACGTTTCATTGATTATAACCTGGTCAACGCACAACAAGCGCGAAGAGTGCTCGACCGTATCGTTGGATTTGAACTATCTCCGGTACTTTGGAAGAAAATCAAACCGGCTTTGTCTGCCGGACGCGTTCAGTCTGTAGCCGTTCGTCTCATCGTAGAGAGGGAACGTGACATAAAAAGCTTTACCTCCGAATCGTCCTACCGCATTGTAGCCTCTTTCCTTCTTCCCGGCACTGCGCAGGGTGAATTCGTCGAAGTGAAAGCCGAGCTCAACAAACGACCGAAGGTCAAAGAAGAGGCTATTGAAATATTGAATGGCTGCAATACTGCATCCTTCTCCATTGAAGATCTTGTGACCAAACCGGGTAAGAGATCACCGGCTCCTCCCTTTACCACTTCTACTTTGCAGCAAGAAGCTGCCCGCAAACTGGGATACTCTGTTTCGCAGACAATGATGATTGCTCAGCGATTGTATGAGTCCGGAAAGATTACCTATATGCGTACTGACTCCGTCAATCTCTCCGGTTTTGCCATTCATTCGGCTCAGGAAGTGATTACAGAAACAATGGGTAAGGAATACTCACAGCCGCGCAACTATCAGACCAAGACCAAAGGTGCTCAAGAAGCACATGAGGCTATCCGTCCGACCAATCTGTCAACGCCTCACATTGAAGGAAACGCACAGGAAAAGAATCTGTATCAACTCATCTGGAAACGTGCTGTTGCTTCTCAGATGAGTGAAGCTCAGTTTGAAAAGACGACAGCTACCATCGCTATATCCACCAGAGACGAGCATTTCACTGCTACCGGAGAAGTTATCAAGTTTGATGGTTTCTTGAAACTGTACATCGAGTCGGTGGATGAAGATGGAGAAGATGAGAAGAGTGATTCCAACCTGCCTCCTATGCATATAGGGGAAGTGCTGAAGTTGGATCAGATCGCTGCTACCCAACGCTTCTCGCAAGCACCTCCACGCTATTCAGAAGCTAGTCTGGTGCGCAAGATGGAAGAACTCGGCATCGGCCGCCCTTCTACATACGCCCCCACGATATCTACGATCCAACAACGGGAATATGTAGAAAAGGGAGAGCGCGAAGGAGAGAAACGTTCTTTTAACCAGATTACGTTGAAAGCTGGCAAGATCAAAGAAAAGGAGCAAACAGAAACTACCGGTTCGGAGAAAGGAAAGCTTGTGCCGACTGACATAGGAATGGTCGTCAACGACTATCTGCTGGAGTCTTTTCCGAAGGTTCTGAACTATAACTTCACCGCCAAAGCGGAAAAAGACTTTGACAGCATTGCCGAAGGAGAAATCAAATGGCAAGAGTGTATCCACAATTTCTACGAAGTATTTCATAAATCAGTAACCGAGGCAATCGCTGTAAAGACAGAGCACAAAGTAGGTGAACGAATGCTGGGAATTGACCCGAAAAGCGGACGCCCCGTTTCTATCAAGATCGGTCGATTTGGAGTAGTAGCGCAGATTGGTGCAGGCACAGATGAAGAGAAGCCTCAGTTTGCCTCGATCAATAAAGATCAATCCATTGAAACCATCACACTGGAAGAGGCTCTTGAATTGTTCAAACTACCCCGGCAAGTCGGGAGTTATGAAGAGAAAGTAGTCACCGTAGGAGTGGGACGTTTCGGCCCATATATCCGTCACAACAATGCATTTGTTTCAATCCCTAAAGACATTGATCCGCTTGAGATTACACTGGATGAGTCCATCAAATTGATTGACCTGAAACGTCTGAAAGAAAAAGAGAAGCAAATCAAGGTATTTGCGGAAGATGCTGAACTGGAAATCTGCAACGGCCGCTTTGGCCCATATATCATCTACAAAGGGGAAAACTATAAAATACCGAAAGGCTCCAATGCCCCAGCACTCCTCACATTTGAGGAATGCAAACAAATCATTGAAGAAGCCGGGACAAAAGCTGCCAAACCTGCAAAAACTGCCAAAGGGAGCAAAGGGACAAAAGCGACAAAGGTGACAAAGGCGACCAAAGGGACTAAAGCAGCGAAATAACAACTGAAAAGTTTCCAATCAGGCGAAGTTATTGTGCAAATAACTCGATTCAAGACAGAAATATCACTAACTATTTGCTGAGAATTGTTTTTGCATTACTTTTGCAGTATAGAAACCCCCATTTCGGAACTGGCTGTTTCGGAACCGCCTGTTTATTCATCTATAAAAACAAGCTTTATGAAATTCTATAACAGAGAGAAGGAAATTGAGCAGTTGTTGAAGATTCAAAGAAGCTCACTCAGCAATGCTCAGATGACAGTAGTGACAGGGCGTAGGCGTATTGGTAAAACCCAGCTACTGTTACGCGCTACCGATGGGCAACCCACCTTGTATTTCTTCGTCGCACGTAAAGCCGAAAGTTACTTGTGTCAGGACTTTCAGCAAGAGATTAAGGACAAGCTCGGAGTTCCCATTTTAGGTGAAATAAGCAATTTTGGCAAACTCTTCGACTATTTGATGGAGCTATCCAAAGTACGATCCTTTAATCTCATCATTGACGAGTTTCAGGAGTTTTATACCATTGCCCCCTCTGTATATAGTGATATGCAGCATTATTGGGATTTAAACAAGGATAAAAGCAAGATCAATCTGCTTTTAAGCGGTTCGGTTTATTCTCTGATGCACAAAATATTTGAAAACTCCAAAGAGCCATTATTTGGTAGGGCGACCGCGATGCTAAAAATACGTCCCTTTGAGATCTCAGTTCTCAAAGAGATACTTGCCGACCACAATCCGGCATACACATCCGAAGATTTGCTGGCTCTGTACACCTTTACAGGAGGTGTCGCAAAATATGTCCAGCTATTGATGAATAGCGGAGCATGCACATTAAAGAAGATGCTTGCTTACATCATCAAAGAAGACTCAACCTTTATCCCTGAAGGTAAAAACATGCTTATCGAGGAGTTTGGCAAAGAATACGCCACTTACTTTACCATATTATCCACGATTGCCAGAGGTGACAATACACGCGCAAAGATTGAAGCAGTAGTTAAGCGTGAAATTGGAGGCTATCTTACAAAGTTAGAAGGTGATTACGGCCTTATATCAAAGGTCACCCCTATTTTCTCAAAAGTAGAAACTAAAAATGTACATTACGCTTTGGAGGATAACTTTCTGACTTTTTGGTTTCGGTTTATCTATAAATACGGTTACATTGTTGAGATTGGAGGCTATGAGGAACTTCTGGGCATCGTGACCCGTGACTATCCCACATTCAGCGGAAAAATATTGGAACGCTATTTCCGCACAAAACTTATCGAACAAAAAAGTATTACCCGAATCGGTGGATATTGGGATAGAAAAGGTGAAAACGAGATAGACCTTATTGCTGTCAATGAATGGACGAAGAGTGCCGATATTATAGAAGTGAAACGAAATTCTTCGAACATAGACATGGAGAGACTCGCTAAAAAAAGTATTCAATTTACAAAAGCCACAGGCGAACTAGCCAATTACAATATCAATCTGAAAGGACTCTCAATGAGCGATATGTAGGACTAGTTGCATTTTCGGACTCCACACCTGAAATATCCGCCATTTCTTGCCTGATATCTTTTACCATCTTATAGGAAGAACTATTTTCAGTGCAGAAGTAATCAATAAGTGATTACTTCTGCACTGAAAACAAGTATTTTATTATAAAAGACGACAGGCTGCCAAAGCAGCGATCATTTGAAAGGACTTCCGCCTAGTCGTTACGAACCGGATAAGCAGTCGTAAGCTGTCCGGCGAGAAATGTTCATTTACTTTTGATCTCTGTTTATCTTCCATGATCCCGCCTTCTTTGAGTCAATACGAAGCAGTATGTTCTTCGACTTTAAGAACGCAATTTCCCGTTCTGTGGTCGCTTTACTTACATGAAGTCTATTTGCAATCCCGTCAACGGTGATGATCGGATTCTCTTCAACAATGGCAATGATGTTTTTCAATCTTTCTGATAATTTTAATCCATCATTTAAACCATCATTTAATCCATCAGTAGGCGAGTCATCCTACCATTGCCATCAGCCCAAGGGTGAATAGTTACCAATTGGAAGTGAGCATCAAAACTCAATCTGTAACAATCCAGTATATCTGCTTTAGTCAACACCACACGCCTATTGTGAACGGAAAAGTTTACGCACTCCGTCACGTGTAAGATGGCCATGCGAATGAGTATCACATATCAAATCTTTGTCTGCTCTATAAAAGCACTTGTTTTCGCCGGTGTCCTAAATATCCGCCATTTCTTGCCTGATATCTTCTGCCATCTGATAGGACGAAATGTTTTCTTGATCAGGTTGCAAAGTTTATCATTCCCTGACGCATTATTCGTATTGAAGCACGGAATAGCTATATTGCGGCACAAGATAGCTATTCCGTGACGCAAAATAGCTATTCCGTGGCACAAGATAACTATTGCATCCTTGATGCTGACTTTTATCTTCGGCGTTGGACTATTTATGGTCCCTGATCAAAAGACTTTTTCTTCTGGTTGATTCACAGATTCCAAATGACTTAGTGTTAGGGGCGGCTGTCATTGCGGGCATCGACCCGCAATCTCCCAAGTCAAGCCCGCAATGACAAAAGGGTAAGGGGCAGCCTTTTTACTGTGATTTCCGTGTAATTTTTTTTTTTTTTATTTTTACTTTCAGAATGGGAGGATACCTCATTTTCAATGCACTACTGCACCAAGACATGCCTCTCAGCACACTGTAGTGCAGCATGGTTCTCTCCGATCTTACTTGCTCGCTCACATATTGCTTACAAAAAAACTTGCTATTGCCCCTTTTTGATACAGTTTCGCCTGAAAACAGAAGATATCAGTTACCACATTATTACATACCACATTATTACATTATTAGCAGCCTGGCAATGAAGAATGGTTACAAAAAGGGCCTTTGAGCAAATAAAACTGTATGCAATTTATGCGGAGCAATGTTTTTTTGAAGTTACTGAAATGCCATACAGCATACTGAGAGGCAGTCCATGGTGTAGGTGGTGTAGATAAATAGTACTTTTTTACTGAACTTAAAATCGAAATTCGAAAAAACAACAGAGATATATAATCGACAAATCTTTATTGCGCTTTTACTGCATTCTGATATATGCCTTGCCGGACAGTAGTAAAACGGGAAACAAGCAAATATCTAATACCTCATGCCTGTTTTTTATAAGTACACTTATGAGATTGCATAGAAAGGGGGTGAGGAGATTGCGAGTCAAGCCCGCAATGACGATGAAGTGGGGGCTGAGGAGATTGCGAGTCAAGCCCGCAATGACGATGAAGTTGGGGCTGAGGAGATTGCGATTTCGACGTTATTTGCTGCTTTTCAATGAGAATTGCATACAATATAATGCAAAAAGGGCCTTTTAGCAAATAAAGCTGTATGCAAATTATGACGAGAAAATGTAAGTTGAGGAAATTGACATGCCATACAGCATACTTAGAGGCATCTCTGGGGTGGAGGGGTGTAGATAAATAGTACTTTTTTACTGATCTTAAAATCGAAATTCGAAAAAACAACAGAGAGCCATAACCGACAAATCTTTATTGCGCTTTTACTGCATTCTGATATTCGATACTTATTGCACGGGGTGAATAAATATACAAAAACATTACCGAACGGGGCTTTTACAAAGTGGCCGCTGACCCTTCTGAAATCCACCGTCATGTATGTTTCACTAATATTCATCTAATATTATTTTGATTATTAAAACACAATACATATTTTTACATGATTTTAAATCTACATTTGTGTCAAATGTAATTATTATTCCATGAAAGTACTACCTTACAAAAGAGTTTCCGTCCTATTACTCATTGCAGCCTTGTTCATTACAAGTCTGAATGGATGGAGCAATGCTTTGCCGGACAATACTGAAACAGGAAACAAGCAAATATCTCTGGGTCAACGGATCACCGGCATGGCGACTCTGATGAGGGATAACTATCAAGAGAAAATCTATGTACAGACCGACCGACCCATCTACAACCTCTATGATACTATCTGGTACAAGGTGTGGGTCATGCAGGCAGGCACACTTCTACCCACCGAAAAGAGCCGGCTGGTCTATGTTGATCTGATCAATGAAGAAGACAGAATTACTCAAACAGCACAATACACCCTCAAAGGAGGTAGTGCCAACGGACAGTTTGTACTTACCAAGGCCATTCAAGACAAAGGGATTTACCGCATCCGTGCCTACACACGCTGGCAGAAGAACTTCGGCGACTCTGCCTGCTTCGAGAAGATAATCCCGATCTGGGGAGACAAAGACAAAGAACAGGAAAACAAGAGTTTCGTTTACGTAGATAATAAATATATCACACAAGGTCAATTTCAGAAGCGCAAACAGAAAGCGGAGAAAGAAAAGCTGCTGGAAGCACAAAAGAGAGTCAACCGGGAGTTCGAACTGGATGTGCAGTTTCTCCCCGAAGGGGGCAAACTAATTGCCGGTGTCGCCAATCGGGTGGCATATAAAGCACTGTTTCCCGATGGAAGAAGTGTAGCCGTGGAGGGAACAATCGTGGATCAGGATGGCAATGAGGCGACGACTTTTGCCTCCGAGCACAAAGGAATGGGATCCTTCCTGTTGGTACCGGACAGCGGCAAACAGTACTCTGCCCGTCTGTTTAATGACCAGCTTATCGCTCTGCCGGCTGTCGAAAAGGAAGGGGTCGGACTGATGGTCGTCTCCAAACCGACATCTGACACACTGGTAGTTGCAGTCAATGCCTCTCTTGGTGTCGTAAGCAACCAATCGCAGTTTACCCTCCTCGCAGAGTCTCGCGGACTGCCTACCAAAGAGGCATACAACATTCAGATGAACAAATCGCGTGTCCTCCTTCCTATTCCCAAAGAGAATCTGAAGTCGGGTATCAACCGAATCACGCTCTTCAGCACCGACGGACAGCCGCTCTGTGAACGGTTAGTCTATATCGACCGGAAAGACGAACTGAAGTTTACTGTCAAGGCAAACTGGGAGATCAAATCCGACACAGATCAGATGATGACCCTGAAGATCAGACCCCAGATTAATGGAGTCAATGTTCAGTCTGCCTTTGCTTTGAGCGTCACAAACAAGAATGCGGTGCCGGTAGATTCCATTCAGAAAACATTCCGATCAGAGATATTACTTTCATCCGATCTGAAAGGTTTCATTGAAGAGCCGGGATATTACTTCAACAACCCGTATGACAGCATCTGCAAGCAACTGGATCTGCTCATGCTCACACATGGATGGGGCGGATATGGATGGAATGATGTTACAAGAAAGAAATTCACTCATCTGCCGGACACCGCCTTCACTATCTCCGGAAAAGTAGCCAACCTCCTCGGCAAACCCGTTCAAGGAAGAAATATCAGTTTGGTTGTACAGGGAGGAAAAACTATTATTCAGTTTACCCAAACAGATCCAAAAGGACGTTTCATTTTCACTAATCTGGATGTTAAGCAAACCTCAATGGTACGTGTAAAGATTGAGAAAGAGAAGAAAAAAAGAACCCTCGGACTCGGCATACAGCTCGACAATACATTAAAAAAACCTGCTTTTCCTATCGTTCCAATCAAAGATTATCTCTATGAATCAGAAGAAGTAGACTCTCTGATGCTTGGATACAAAGACAACATAGAAGCCGATAAATCATATATGGATAGTCTCCGCAAACAAAAAGGGATTCATCTGCTCGGAGAAGTCACGGTTACTGAACGAAAGAAAATCAAAAAGTCCTGGAATAAAAACGGCAACGGAGTGGCAGACATCGTGCTTGACTCCATACAAATCGGACGATACGATGCATATACCAACATAGTTGACATCCTTATAGCCGAAGTTCCCGGTTTTGTAAAAAACAGCAATACTTCAAGAGACTCTGTGGGCTTTAGTGAGTTCCACCAATTTGATTACTATAACATTAACGGAAAGACTGTGTATTTTCAGGTGGATGCGGAATGTATTTCTCCGGATATAAATATCAATCCAACAGCATATAGCTGGATGACCCAGTTGAGTGAAGTACTCTCAAGCATTGCGGGTAATGACGTTAGAGGTATTGAAATCCTGACAACAAGAGATAATCTTGCTAATTACAATTTTTATTTCCCAACGCTAGGCGATTATGGCCAGACGATTGGTGTAGTTGTCGTAATCACCACCAAATCGGGAAAAGGGCCACGTAGCAGAATACCATCGACCGCCTATTATTCAGAAATACTCGGTGGTTCCATCCCCAAGAACTATTATGTACCAAAGTACTATCCTACCGATCCGATTGATCAGATCAATTACGATCAGAAAAAGGTATTCTACTGGAATCCGACCCTGCTGACAAACGGGGAGCGCGAAGTGGAAGTCACATTCCCGGTTGGTGCCTACATGAAAGAAAAACTTCAACTGGAGATAGAAGGCACTGACTTGAACGGACATATCGGCACGCAAAGACAGGAGATCAATCTAAATCCATAAATCTCCTGGCCTCTTATAAACGGATCGTTATCTCTTGATTACGTGGTGTAGCGTCTATTACCTTGACGTAATTCATGCAAGTTCAATCACTTCGAGGTCTTTAAAGGTACCCTCTTCGATTGAAAACCGGATCAAAGTGCGCTTTGTATGTAAGCCATATTTTCCGGCTGCACCGGGATTGATATGCAACATATTGAATCGCCTGTCATACTCTACTTTCAAGATGTGCGAATGTCCGGATATAAATAGATTGGGGGCATGTTTGTAAAACATGGGAATCACTTGCCTGTCATATTTCTCCGGATATCCTCCAATGTGAGTCATAAGAATATCGGCTCCTTCCACCGTGAAACGCTGGAACTGAGGGAAACGCATCCGCATGGCATAACTGTCGATGTTACCATACACAGCACGAAAAGGCTTGAACTGCTCAAATTTATCAGCGACCTCGTCCGAACCGATGTCTCCGGCATGCCATACCTCATCACAGGAATTGAAATAAATTTGATATCGGTCATCCCAATATGCATGTGTATCTGAAAGTAAACCTATTCGTATCATAAGGTGAAGTTCTGTTCGGGAAGATAAGAAGAGCGGATTCTCCACTCTTGAGGATAGAGATTATTGGCGCGCCCTTGCAGATTCTTTACAAAACCGAGCGGAAATCCTTGGTAGCAGACCAGTACATATCCCATTGGTATTCCTTCAGGTAAAGGAAAGGCTTCTTTACGGAGATAGGTAACGGCTTCTTTCCAAGAGAGTTCGCACTGAGGGAAAACCTCTTTATTCAAGGCTGCGGAGAATGCAAGGGAGAAATGAGGGATCAGGTCTTTTCCTTTTACTGTGGCGACTTCGACGGCAGAGGAAACTACTTTGAGATGCTCGCCGAGCAGTTTGATCGTATCCAGCCAGAAGGTCGGAATAGCGGAAATGAGATCGTTATTGAGTTCGAACTGATACTCCTCGGGGGTAAGAATCCATTGTTTGACGGCACCGGGAACATCAGGCAACCGAACGTTCTTCTTGCTTTTCTTTCGTGAAACTGCGCGCGATTCATCCTCATCCTTACGGAGCAACGTTAGCGAGAAGCCTTCTCCTTTGGTCTTGTGAGGGAAAAATCGGTGAACCGGTAAGTTATATGCCGGAATCATCGAAATGCCCCAGGCTGGATCTAATGGCAATGAGAGCGGTGTTGCACCCAGTTCATCGCATATCCAGCGGATATTTTCCTCATTTTCGGACGTATTATAGGTGCAGGTACTATAAATCAGCCACCCCCCCGGTTTCAAAGCAGGCCATACATCAGCGAGGATTCGACGCTGCCGCTCACTGCACAACTTCACGTTGGATAATGACCATTCGCCAATCGAATCGCTATCTTTACGAAACATCCCCTCGCCCGAACAAGGAACATCGGTGAGAATCACATCAAACAGGTTATTCAGATCACCGAAGTCCGCAGGGTCATTGTTGGTAACTACGGCATGCGTACTTCCCCATTTACGTACATTCTCGGAGAGCACATTGGCACGCGAACGGATTACTTCGTTGGCTACAAGCAGACTTCCCGGAGGAAGAACGGAGAGTAGATGCGTAGATTTGCCTCCGGGAGAGGCACAGAGATCCAGACAGAGCAATGGCTTCTCTGCTCCGATGCCACGGATAGCCTGTTCGAGAAACATGGAAGAGGCTTCCTGCACATAATAGGTTCCTGCATGAAACAGAGGATCAAATGTAAAGGACGGACGCTCTGAGAGATAATATCCATTATCGCACCATGCTACCTGATTGGTTGCCTGTACAAGCATCTGCTTCAACGGATTGAGACGGATGCTCACTGAGGGAGCTTCTTGAAGAGCGCCCAGAAGTCTTTGAGACTCCTCCTCACCCAACAACTGCTGGATCTCTTCTATGAAATCAGAGGGAAACTGCATGCGTTTTTGTTGTTTAAGTCTTAATCAGCTAGCCACTTCTTTATCTGATGAACGACCTCAATCCGCATTTCCAATGGAAGGGAAGTCACTGAGGCATCATGTACTTTTCCCGGAATAATGAATACTTTCGCATTCTTTTTCCCTTCAGAAAGCTTTGGTGCGGCACCTGTCCATGGGTCGTTCTCTCCATAGATGAATAGTATTTTCGGATCATTCTTCTTCAAATAATCAATAACCTTGTTATAGACTTTCGGATCAAAGGGGTAACTCACACCATCAGGTACATGGACACGTTGTACATAATCATCGCACTGCTTGATGGTCAGCAGATCTTTGAAGGGCTCGATATTGTAGGTGTAAAAACCAAGTTCGCGAACTGCTTGTACAAAGAAGGTACCGTTCCATCCATCAGTACGATAGAAGTCGAAACCTACTTTCGTAATGAAATGATTAAAAAGAGTCTGATCATCACTATCCAACGGCGGCATGCTCTCCAGAGTCTCATTGTACTGGCGCAAAGCAAATGAGTATTCCAGCGCCATGTTATCAAAGAGTTCATCCATCGATACTCTGATCTTCATCCCTTGCTTCTCAATAGCCTTCTCCAACAGTGGGACTAAGCGTGCACGCCGTTTGAGTACCTCCATCTGAAAGTTCTGAATCTTCTGTCGTTCTTCCGGTGTTCCCATCTGTTCGAGGTACTTTGAAGGTCCCGGATCGGCTGCCGAACTGCACAACGGTCCGACATAAGGCACAGAACAGGCCATGTCATTGGGGAAGAAAGTACTGTAGAAGAGGGTCGTTTGTCCGCCCTTACTGATTCCGGTACTCAACCATTTCTTCGGATAAATAGTTTTCAGCGCTTCTGTAATACGATGCAAGTCGTTGGCAGCATTCTCAACCGTCAGATAATCATAATTGAGTGGATCTGGCGTTGATTTGGAGAAATATCGGTGTTCGACTACCACAACATTGGCTCCCAGCAAAGAAGCAAGCGGCGACGGATCGCCGGAGTTATCATAACGATCGGCTGCATATCCTTCAGTAACAAGCACTACCGGACGATCAAAACCTCTGTGATAAACAAATACTCTCTGCTTGAAAGTGCCTGCAGATACATCGGAATAATCCAGGGGCTGTTCGATATAGAGTTCATACTTCTGTGAATATGATTTGGATTCCTTTTCGGCGACCTGGCTTACCTTTGGGATTGCACGGAGCGCTTGTTGCAGATCCGCATCTTGAACACTGATGGATTTTGAGCTGATACACCCTGCCAAAGATAAGGTTAGCAGAAGTAGTAGGGATAGATAATTAGTGCGTTTCATATCTGGAAGTTTAGACTGTTATTCATTCATTTTGTAGCACAAAGATAAATATCTGAAGCGATTTAATTGCTGTAGAGATGAAAATATTGAGCAACTTAGCCACCCCATCCTTCACGATCCAGACTTCTATAATTAATCGCTTCCGCAATATGGTGAACCTCTATATGCTCCACTCCTTCCATATCGGCAATGGTACGAGATACTTTGAGTATACGGTCATAGGCTCTGGCAGACAAAGAGAGACGTGCCATTGCAACTCTGAGTAGTTCCAGACCTTGTTTGGACGGGTGGCAATACTGGTGTAACAGTCTGGAATTAATCTGAGCATTGGCATGAATGCCTTCTTCGTCCTTATATCTTTCTTCCTGAATAAGACGTGCGCGAATGACCCGCTCGCGAATCAGATTGCTGCTTTCTGCCGGTGCAGACTCGGATATCTTTTCAAAAGGAACAGGAGCAATCTCTACATGGATATCTATGCGGTCAAGCATCGGACCGGAGATCTTGCTCAGATATTTCTGTACCGCTCCCGGTGAACAAACACATTGTTTGTCCGGATGATTGTAGTAACCACAGGGACAAGGATTCATAGATGCAACAAGCATA
>DATCIB010000236.1:0-4640 GCA_036508045.1 Bacteroidales bacterium | reverse complement strand
CTCATGCACATACCCATTCTTGCAATAGATGTCAGACTTATTATACAGCATATTGACAGATCCGTTCAGTATAGGTGCCGGTTTCTTGACATTCCCTTTCACAGTCTGAATCGTATATCCTGATAAACCCGGAAAAGAATCGCGGAGTGCCGTTGGCATAGCTCCGGTTTTTTCTACGAATTGATAGCAAGACTGTCCGTAATAAAAGAGATTATACCAACTGAGATCAAGATCGTTCTTACCCGGCACGATATGATACAACAGATAAGCTTTCAACAGATCTTTATCCGTGGAATAGTGATTGGTCCATGCAGTATCAGATGCCAAGTCAGAGGTACTTTTAATGAAAGAGATCAAACTTGACACATCAGTGATGCCTTTTGCTGCATAGGCAGAGTCAGAAACCGCAAGTACAGTCGGAAAGAAGGTCTCAAAAGATGCTTTTGTCCGCATGACCGAATCCCTATGTGGAGTTCTGACCGTACGCAAGATGGACTTTGTCATTCCGGCTTCTTCAAAAGCATTCAACATGACCGTAAAACGGGATCCATCCGGTTCAGTATATTTGCCGGCATCCTTCAAATACCCTTCCAGATAGTTGGCGTGCGGAGTCAATACTTTACTGATCTCATACACGTAACCATTATAGGTCTCTTTAGGAATAGCATTATTCTTTACTTTTGCAATTTTATCAATTACAAGATCCTCGCCATATCCGGGAACATCCACATAGTGGCGTACTCCGGTTGTTGTAGAGTCATTAATTCTCATCGTGCCTGAAATGTAGGCACGTAGCGTAACTTGACTCTGCACAAGATGCGCTGCCATAAATTCTTCAAGCTGGGTGCTGTCCATCTGACTGACAGAAGTACAGTTGATCGTAGCCAGATATTCATTGACCGCATCATTATCAGGAACAAAAACCGTATAATTACCATAAGAGTTTAGCAGGGCACCATATCGGATATATCCCCCCACAGAATCCGGCACATTCTGGATGGTATCCCATGCGCCTGTGGCATCTTTATAATTCCGATACTTTTTAGCCTTGTCTGCTATTTCTTTAAACAGACTCAGGTCTGCTCTTGAGTCGAGATACTCGGCAATCATCACTTGCGATTTTTCAGTAATAGGACGCTCTACATAATCCTGTTTACAGGATGCCATAGAAAACGCGAGGAAAGTGAAGATGCCGGATAATACTATATTAAATATTCGTTTCATATTTCTTTAATTTTCGTAGTGTTACTATTTCAAATCAGTCTCTTCCTGTTTATTACTTCACCGAGAAATCGGAAGAATAGTAAGCATTCTGCTTTAACAGACTGTTGTTATCCAACTCAGTTCGGGAGATAGGGAAGAACCAGGAGTCTTCACGGAAGAGTCTCGCTTCCCATTTCGGTTTCTGAGTTTGATCAGCGCGGGCTTCAACTATACGGTCGATAATGATATATTTAGCATTCCCGGGATCAGTATTCAATCGGCGTTTTGCAAATCGAACAAGATCAAACCATCGTTTTCCTTCTGCACCTAGTTCAGCAGCCCTTTCCGCCAGTATCTCATCTTCAAATTCGACGAAGGTTTTCGAAGCAAGAACAGATTGTCTTAAAAAGTCTCTGTCCGTGCGCAAATCCGAAATAGCCGGCACAGCACGTTGTCGTACTGTTAAAAGAGCCGTTGCTGCCTCATCGGTACGGCCTAAACAGTTCAGAGCCTCCGCTTTGATCAGATACATTTCTGCAAGACGGTAAATAGTGAAGTTAATAGCATCATTGATACCGGTAGTACGTAAGTTTTCAGTAGCACCTTGTTCGTCTTTACGTATTCCAAGGAACTTCCAGATAACAGAGCCACTTAAATTTATTACGGGACCGCTTGAAGACGAAACATACGAAACACCTTGCCCGCGTTTGTCATCATCAAGAGGCTGATCCACTTTTTCTCCCTGCCATTGTTTATAAGTAAGTGTAAAGTTATTTGGCTGCCAAACAAGACCAACAGAACCGGTGTTTTTGAACATATCGTACATCCAACCAATATCGTTAAAAGAAGTGGTCGTATTGCGCATAAACTGAATACCAAAAACAGTTTCATTGATATTGCCCGGGTAAAAATTAGTGAGCCATTTATCTCCGCTTGCCAGACCATAGGAATCATACTGTGTTTTGTAACCAATGACAGAATCTGCATACGCATTCGCTTTTTCGTAAAACTCAGCACTGGTACCATTGATCTTTATCTTTCCGGCCGCATTCAGATTGTCAACCTCAGAAGCCATAGTCAAATAGACATCAGCAAGCAAAGCATAGACTACCGGCTTCGAGATACGTCCTTTCACGGTAGGAGCACGCATCGCCGGATCTGAAAAATTATCAGCGGATGGCCACATTTCACGAACAAGCGGTAATGCCTTCAAAAGGTTAAGCCGGACAGTATCCATAATTTTATAACGATCCATCGGCGCAACAATATAATTTTGCTCGTCAGTCAGCGAAGCTTGCTCCACATAGGGAGCAGTCAGAAAGGTACGTGCCAGATAAAAATAGCACATGGAGCGCAAGGTAATACACTCACCCATCAGGTTTGCCAGATTTTCGGGTTTAAAGGTAGCATCCACTGCTTGTGCTGCTGGTGCATACGCATAAACCAGATTTATCTTGTTAATCGCTGCATAGACAGAAGACCAGCTGCACAGAGACATGTTTTCGTCAAGATTGTGATCGAAAATATTCCGATAGTCATTAGAACTAGAATTAAGAAGCTCGCCTCCCAGTTCTCCCCATTCATAAAACCGTTGCGTGCAATTTTGCACTTGATCATAAGCAGCTACAAGTGCTTTATTCACATCCTCCTCTTTCTGCCACATATCATCCAGGGTAATTGTATTGTCCAAATTCAGATCCAGAAGACTACAACTACTCATTCCTGCAGTTAGAGTGGCAAACAGAAACAGTTTAACTTTTGATATTTTAAAAATTTTATTCATAATCATCACATTTAGAAGGTTAAAGCAAGATTAATGGTATATGAACGAGGTACTGCGGTACGGTTATTATCCACACCCATCGACCCGATGCCTCCTCCAACAGATATTTCGGGATCCTGCCCTTTGTAATTAGTAACGGTGAGAAGATTGTACGCATTCAATGTAACACTTGCATTACGCATACCAACTTTTTTACAGAAATTTTGCGGTATGTCATAGGTAAGAGCGAAACTCTTCAAGCGCATATAGGAACCATCTTCCACATATTTATCACTACCTGCCGAATTATAATGTGTCGCAAAAACAACGCGAGGCATATCAGTTACATCACCTTGCTTTCTCCAACGACGCATAACGGACTGAGCCTGATTAACATTGGCATTAGTACCTCCGGACTGAGCCTCCAGGCTCTTACGTGCTCCATTGATGATGTCATTTCCGACCTGAAATTGGAAGAATACATCGACACGCCAGCGATTCCACGATAACTTGGATCCTAAACCTCCAAAGAAGTCTGGATTCGCATCACCTATCACAGTACGGTCACGGTTACTGATAATACCATCATGATTCAAATCTTCATAAATGGCATCACCACCTGTAAAATTATAACTCCTGTTCCAGGTTAACTTTTTGGCATTTCCGTCAAGATCCACCATCACATTGCCTTGTGCATCACGAGCTACAGCATCTGCATCCTGTGCAAAGACACCTTTAAACTTAAAGCCATAAAAAGATCCCAAAGGGTCACCCTGACGAATCAAAGCAGGGTATCCTGTATTTGCATCACCGGCAGACCATGAAATATCTCCATCTACATTCTGAATCAGCTCTTCCGGCCAGTAGGTAATCATATTTCTATTAATTGCAATATTACCATTCATGCTCCACTTGAGTTTTCCTTTCAAGATCTCGGCATTGAAGTCCGCTTCATAACCTTTGTTACTTAATGAACCGAAGTTCGCCTCGCGGGAACCGTAGCCGGAAGTACTTGGCATAGGGCGGGTCGTCAAGAGGTCAGTGGTCAAACGATCATAATATTCCGCTGTGACACTGATACGGTCATTAAACAAACCGAGATTCAGTCCATAGTTGTGTGTACGGGTTTTTTCCCACCGTAAAGTACTCAACAAAATGTTGTCTGCTGTAATACCATACTCTCCCAAATAAGAACCGGACTGAGAATATTTTGACACATAAGAACCTGTGCTCGAAGGTTCACGACCTGCGATACCATACGAATATCGTAAACTTAACTCACTCAGCCAATCTGTCGTAAATGACAGGAATGGTTCGGAAGAGATACGGTAACGAAAGGCAATAGTAGGAAATGTACCCCAACGCCGGGCAGGCCCGAACTTGGAACTACCGGTACGATTGATCGTGGTCTGCACAATATATCTTTCCAACAAAGAGTAATTGAATTGTCCGATACCGGAAAGGCTACCTCCATGACTTTCACCACCGGAAAGACCCAGCCATCTGTTGGATGCGTCAACACCACTTGCAAAAGGCGAACCTGTATTGGTAGCACTCATTCCGATAGAGCTGCCTGTGTCATATCGAACGCGTGATATAATATTGGCAGAAAGAGCATGAATATCGTTAATTGTCTTTGTGAAGTTTAAAACATTTTCCTGATTAATTGTCTGAG
>DATCIB010000235.1:0-5448 GCA_036508045.1 Bacteroidales bacterium | reverse complement strand
AAGAAATTATCATTCATAAATAACATACAATTGCTATGAAAATCAATAAATGCATCTCCGCAATAGCACTTTCCACCGTCATTCTCTCAGGGTGCTCCAACAATCAAACATCGTCTTCTTCTGAACTAACCTCGCCAGTATCAGTGCAGGAAGTACAACTAAATTCCATCCGTAAATACAACAGCACAACGGGTACCGTTATTGCTGATGCAGAAGTGGTGTTATCGTCCGAAATGGCGGGCAAATACAAACTCCAAACCAACCCACGAACCCGACAAGCATACAAGCTTGGTGACGCTGTAAATAAAGGTGATGCAATCGTTCGTTTTGAAGGTGAAGAATTTGAGATCAGTGTCTCCATAGAATCCAAGAAAATGAACATGGATATTGCTGATCAGGAATTAATTAAACAAAAGGCACTCTATGAAAAAGGAGGAGTAACTCTTAGTGATTTACGTAACACAGAAGTGAAAGTTATTACAACACGTGAGAGCTATCAGAGTGCTCTGCTTCAATTAGAAAAGATGAAAATTACCGCACCTTTCAATGGAATTATTGTCAATCTCCCTCACATCTCGGAAAATGCCGAGATCACTTCAGGAACCGAAATCGTTACTGTTATGAGCTACAGCAAAATGCACATGGAGATCAATCTTCCTGAAAGTGCTATCAATGAAGTTCAAACCGGGCAGAAAGTATTCATTACTCACTACACAATTCCCAAAGATACCATTTCAGGTAAAATTTCAGAACTTTCTCCTGCAGTAAGTTCTGAGACCCGTACTTTCAAAGGAAAACTGCTCATTGACAACAGTAAACTCAAACTTCATCCGGGTATGTTTGTAAAGGCTGATATCATTGTAGAACAGGCTGACAGCACGATTGTCATACCGAAAGAGATAGTTATGAACAACCGTGGCCGTAAATATGTATACGTAGTTGAAAAAGGTATTGCTAAAATGCGCACCATCCGTACCGGATTGGAAGATCAGGACAATACCGAAATACTCGAAGGTTTGGAGGTAAACGATAAACTTATTACCCGAGGATATGAGACACTGCGTGAAGACAGCAAAGTAAAAATACAGAAGTAACCGGAAAAGAAGCATATAATGAAAAAAATAATTCAATTTGCAACCAGCAATCCGGTCACGATCTTTATGATCGTCCTGGCCATCCTGTTGTTAGGAAAAATATCCTATGACAAGCTGAGTGTCGATCTTTTACCAGACCTGAACAACCCGCGGTTGTTTGTGGAAATTAAGGCAGGAGAGCGTCCGCCTGAAGAGATGGAAAAACAATTTGTAAAGAACTTAGAGTCCACAGCAATCCGCCAGCGCGATGTGACGATGGTGTCTTCTGTCATCAAAGCCGGTGTAGCTCAAATCACTGTTGAGTATACGTGGACAAAAGATATGGATGAAGCATTCCTTGATCTCCAGAAAGCGATGAACAGTTATGCATCGAATGCGGATATTACAGAACTCAGCATCACGCAGAATGATCCGAATACAGATCCTATCATACTTATCGGACTCTCTCATAACAAGATTACTGATATGGCTGAGCTTCGGCGAGTAGCAGAGTCATACATCCGTAACGAACTGACGCGTGTAGAAGGTATTGCAGATGTCACTATATCTGGAGCAGAGGTAGTCGACCTGGTCGTACAAACAGACCCATACAAGCTCGATGCCTTTGGACTCCAGCTCAGTACAATAGCATCCAAGATACAAGACAATAACCAGCGTATTTCCGGTGGTCGTGTTACAGAGATGGGATTACAATATATAGTTAGTGGCGTGAACACACTCACCACTGAAGAAGACTTTGAGAATATTATTGTCGGTTATAAGTCAACACAAGCCAGTACTACCTCAAGTAGCTCTTCAACCACCACAGAGCCTAATAATATGGCACCGATATTTCTACGTGAAGTAGCCTCTGTACGCTTCGAAAATGCACGTCCTGAAAACATAGTTCGCATAAACGGTAAACGAAGCATCGGTCTCTCGGTCTACAAAGAGATGCGCTACAATACGGTAAGTGCGGTAGATGGCGTCATTGAAAAACTAGCCACCATCAAAAAGGCACTTCCCGGTTATCAGTTTAGCATCATTAGTAATCAGGGTACTTTTATCAATAATGCCATCGGCGAAGTGAAAGATAGCGCACTCATGGGTATCTTGCTCTCAGTCTTAGTTATCTTCTTTTTTCTCCGTCGTTTTGGAACGACTCTGATTGTCTCATTGGCTATTCCTATCTCTATCGTTGCCACTTTTAACCTGATGTTTTTCAACGATCTGACTTTGAACATCATGACATTAGGAGGGCTTGCCTTAGGAGCTGGTATGCTGGTCGATAACGCGGTTGTCGTCATTGAAAGCATCTTTCGAAACCAGGAGCGTGGCATATCAGTCCGCGAAGCAGTCGTACAAGGCACAAGTGAAGTGACAGGTGCTGTTACTGCGTCCACACTTACAACCATCGTTGTTTTCCTCCCAATCGTATATTTGCATGGTGCTTCCGGTCAGCTTTTCAAAGATATGGCCTGGACCATTACCTTCTCACTTGTCTCATCATTATTTGTTGCTATATTAGTTATTCCGGCATTATACGACCAGGTATTTGGAGGGAAACATGAAGAAAAAACCAAGAAACAGATTCCAGTCAAATCTGTCCATTTCAGGAGTTACGGACGTTTTGTGAAACAGCTGTTGGAACACCGTTGGACAGTTATTGGTATCTCGACTGTACTTGTTGCAGCCTCCTTCTGTCTACTCCCCTTCATTGGCACCGAATTCATGCCAAAGACTGAGAGTAACTCATTTAGTGTGGAAGTCAAAATGGTTGAAGGAACCCATTTGGAGCGCACGGCTTCAGCTGTTGAAAATCTGGAGAAAGTGATATACTCGCTTACCGGTGATTCCCTTTGCACTATTTATAGTCACGTAGGTCCTGGCGCAAGCACCTCGGGTTCAATCTTTGAAGGAGAGAACACCGCCACAATGAAAGTGACTCTTGATAAACTAGCACCAATCACACCTGATCAGCTTGTGGAAAAGATGTTTAATTATACCCAAAAAGTCGAAGGAATGGAACTCACTTTCCTACAAGATGAAAATTCCCTTGGTTCACTAATGGGTTCAGAAGGAATGCCGGTAGTCATTGAGGTAAAAGGGGAAGAACTTGATGTACTCAGTGACCTCACAGCACAAGTCAAGGCGCGGGCAGATTCAATTCCAGGGCTCTTCAACATCATCAGTTCCGTCGAGAACGGTGCTCCTGAGATTATTATCACAGTCAACCGCACCCTTGCCGGAATGAACAGTATCAACGTCTCAACTATCGTATCGCAAATACAGCAGAAGTTAGAAGGAACTACAGCCGGTATAATGGATTACCGCGGTGAAATGCGCGATATTGTAATCAAAACTCCAGATATTACTCTAAATGAGTTGCGAGATATGACTATCACAAGTGGTGGGAAAGAGTTTCGACTGGCAGAACTTGCCGATATGACTCAGACTACCGCCCCGAAAGAAATATATCGTCGTAACCAGAATAGGATCAACCGGATCACAGCCAATCTAGATGAAGGTGTATCACTAGATAAAGTTGCTAACAAGATTGAAGCTGCTGTATCAGACATAGACTTGCCAGCCAATTACTCCATCACCGTTACCGGAGAAGAAGAGAAACGGCAAGAGTCAATGAACTCTTTACTTTTTGCGCTCGTCCTCTCCATTGTCCTTGTCTATATGGTAATGGCATCTCAGTTCGAGTCATTGCTACATCCTTTTACAATTCTGCTCACCATTCCGATGGCTATTGTTGGAGCTATACTGCTCTTCTTTATCACCAATACCACGATTAACATCATGGGCTTTATCGGAATAGTGATGCTGGGAGGTATAGCGGTCAACAATGCCATTATCTTGGTCGACCGTATTGGTCAGCTGAGGCAATCCGGAATGGAATTGAGTGATGCAATAGCAGAAGCGGGACAACAACGTATCCGTCCTATTCTGATGACCAGTTTGTCTACTATTCTGGCTATGGTGCCAATGTCTCTGGGATTTGGTGAAGGATCCTCTCTCCGTGCACCAATGGCTATCGCTGTAATCGGAGGTCTGGTCACTTCCACCATCTTAAGTCTTATAGTAATTCCATGTGTATATGACGTAATGGAACGTACCAAAATGCGCATTCAGAGAAGAAAGAAAACGAATCGTTGAAAGAATTTGAAAACCATAATCGATGAATTTTATAATCAAGAATAAGATATCCATTTGCATGCTGTTTATAGCATTATCTCTCATGGGATATGTTTCTTATAAACAGTTGCCAGTGGAAATGCTGCCCAATGCCGAGCTACCACTGCTCTACATTCAGGTCTCCTCGAACAGTGATATTGATCCCAACTATATGGAGGCTCAAGTGATTATTCCAATAGAAGGGGCAGTCAGCACCATCGAAGGAATTGAAGCTCTTGAGTCAACAGCAGGTACCCGTTCGGGATCGGTTCAGGTTGATTTCAATAAGAGTGTCAATCTGAAATACACCACATTGAAGATTCAGCAGAAGATCAATGAGATTCTACCGAGTCTTCCCACCGGTGTCAACGTTAGTGTTCAGAAGGTCAATGTCACAGGTGTTAGCAACAACTTCATGACCCTTCAGGTACGCGGATCAGGAGGTGTAGATCGTATCCGTACACTTGTCGATGATAATCTCAAACCTAAACTTGAAAACATCGACGGTGTCGCAGCCGTCAATGTTTACGGAGGTAGGCAAAAAACCATTGAGATACGTGTTAACCAGGAAGCACTTGAGGCTCTTAACATAACCTCATCCCAGATCAGTTCGGCACTGGCTCAGTACAATCAGCAACGCACCTTCCTCGGTTATATAAAGGAGCCGGATTTGCGCTACTATGTACATTTGGATGCCAATTATGGACACATCTCCGAAATTGAAAATGTGATTGTGGCTAAAGGTCCTATTTACCTCAAAGACATTGCTAAAATCTCATTCGATCTCAAAGACGAAGAAACGATCAGCCGTGTAAACGGCAAGGAAGCGATTTCTGTATCTCTTGTCAACGATGCTCAGGTCAACCTTATTGAGTTATCGGAACGTACACGCGCTGAAATAGATCGGCTCAATGAAGAATTCAAGGCTGACGATGTACAGATGGTCATTCAATCCGACTCTTCCGAAGAAATCTCTAAAAACATAGATCAGATTGTAAGTATGGCAATTTCAGGTGGGTTATTAGCCATCCTGGTATTATGGTTCTTCCTACGAAACATACGTTTGGTCACATTCATCGCACTCTCCATCCCGATTTCTGTTCTTTCAGCATTCAACCTCTTCTATGCATTTGGGATTACCATTAACAGTTTGACGTTGATTGGTATTGCGCTTGCCATAGGTATGTTGGTT
>DATCIB010000234.1:0-2846 GCA_036508045.1 Bacteroidales bacterium | reverse complement strand
AGAATCTTTGCGAATGTCAGTTCGATTACATAATCATCATCCGTTGGCACTTCGCCCAGAAAAAGCTTTATCCCTTTCTCATCCTGATAGACATTCACTTTCTGCTGGTCTTTAAAAACCACTGCCTTTCTTAGTTTATTATCCGTAATAGGCAGATTAAGCTCTTTAGCTTTCAGATTCAGGATATGCACATACAGCGTCTTCTCCTTTTGAGTCGTTACGCCCCATTCCTGCGGTTTGATAGTGCCACCACGAGTGCCATAGACTGTCGGACCGTATGTATCCATCCAATCACCCATCTGAGCCAATCTTTCCAAAGCAACGGCCGGAAGTTCACCGTCGGGCAGCGGCCCCACATTCATCAGCAGGTTGGCACCTTTACCGGCCGCTTTCACCAACAACTGAACAAATGTCTTAATAGACTTATAGTTGGTATCGCTCATATTATATCCCCAGGAACCGTTCAACGTCTCGCAAGTCTCCAGAGGAAGAGGACTGACTTCCTGTCCGGACATTCCGGCTTTATTTTCTCCGGGGAGATCCCGTTCAAAGAGTTGAATATCTTCTCCCGGAAACGGAGATACATGGTGGTTATTTGCAACCAGACAGCCCGGCTGCAAACTATGAATCAAGGCATATTGTTTTTCCAGTTCCCAGTTAAACTCCTTGTTCTGATCCTGATCCCAATAACCGTCAAACCAGATGGCACCCACTTCCCCGTAATTAGTAAGCAACTCGGTGAGCTGGTTGTTCATAAACCGGTAATAGGCAGGCCAGTTCGGTCTGAGAATCCGTCCCGTGCCCCTACCGGTTCTTCCAATGGGGTAATCATCGCGATACCAATCCAGATGTGAATAGTAAAAATGGATTTTGATCCCCTGTTTGTGACATTCATTCGCGAGTTCCTTCACGATATCCCGTTTGAAAGGAGTCGCATCAACGATGTTATAATCCGAATATTTGGTATCAAACATCGAGAAACCTTCGTGGTGACGTGTCGTGAAACAGATGTATTTGGCACCCGAAGCCTTGATAGCACTCACCCACGCAGCAGCATCAAACCTGGAAGGATAAAATCCGGACGCAAGTTTGCCATACTCCCTGTAATTCAGGTTCTTGTTGTTCATATTCCATTCACCATCCGCCATCATGCTGTATAAGCCCCAGTGGATGAAGATACCAAACTTATTATCCTCAAATGTTTTTCTTGCAGCCAGATTGACTGATGAAGGCTGGTACTTACTCTGAGCATCCACTGCTACACAACAAAAGAGAAGTAACAGAGCCGCAAAGATTGTTTTTTTCATTCTACTAAGATTTAATGATTTCAGGCAAATGTATGAATTATTCTTTTATTTCTGCTTATCGGAGGGACGGTTTGTCATCATGAACTGAAGTGTGCCTCCCTGCATGATTTCCTCCTGAGTGATATAGTTACGATCCAGTATCTTATTATCAAGCATGACAAACTCCACATATTTATTGTCCTTCGAAAGATCTTCAGCAATAACTATGAATTTCTTGTTGTGAGGAAGGTCCAGTTCGAAGCGCTCCATCTGAGGCGCACCCAGGATATACTCTCCTCCTACCGGATTGAGGGGATAGAAACCCATCGCACTAAACATGTACCAGGCAGACATCTGTCCGCAGTCGTCGTTACCACAAAGTCCGTCAGGCTTATTCTTATACTGTGTGTCAAAGATCTCACGAATCAACTCTTGCGAACGAGCCGGATAACCTGCCACGCTAAATAGATAAGGTATGTGATGACTCGGCTCGTTGCCATGCGCATACTGTCCGATCAGTCCGGTAACATCAGACAAAGGAGAATCAAACAACGATGCTGAAAGAGAGAAAAGAGAATCCAACTTCTGTTTGAACAATTCCTTCGAACCATACATAGCCATCAATCCTTTGACATCATGCTGTACATGCCAGGTGTATTGCCAAGCATTGCCTTCTGTATAATCACCCCCTTTGGACTCCGAATGAGCCAACGAATAAGGATTGAAAGGTGCACGCCAAGAGCTATCTGAAAGACGCGGACGCATCAGTCCGGTAGCCGGATCAAACATGTTTTTGTAGTAAGAAGCCCGCTTTTCGAAGAGCTGTGCATCCTCCTCTTTACCTAGTTTGCGCGCCATGATAGCAGCCGCGTAATTGTCAAAACATGTCTCAAGAGTACGGGACACAGATTCCGTAGCTGTGAGGTCTGTCGGATAATAACCATATTTGTCCAGCACTTCCCATTGGGACTTCTCATGCGAAGTAGTCAGGGTCTTCTTGATAGCCTGATAAGCAGCTTCCGGATCAAATCCGTTGAAACCCTTCAGATAAGCATCCACAATAACCGGTATGGCATGATCGCCAATCATACAAAAGTTCTCTTTCCCCCACAGCGTCCAGATTGGCAGAAATCCCTGTCTGTCCGCATGAGCAATCATGCTATTGACAAACGGAGCTACCTTTTCCGGCACTAAGATTGTATAGAGAGGATGGGCGGCACGATAGGTATCCCACAAGGAGAAGGTGGAATAATACTCATTACCCTTCGCATGAGCAACTGAGTCGTCTACCCCGCGATACTGTCCGTCCACATCCGCAATGTTATTGGGCTGAATCAGCATGTGATAAAAAGAGGTGTAGAAGTTCTCCTTCTGATCGCGTGTGCCGGTCATCCGTACGCGTTTCAGATAATTGTTCCATTCGAGCTGAGCGGTGCTCAGCGTACGGTCAAAGTTCCACGAGGAGAGTTCGGCTTCCATATTCTTCGCTGCACCTTCTTCACTGGTCGTGGAAAGCGCCACTTTCACCTTCAGAGCGTCTCCCTTCTTCAGGTCAAAGGT
>DATCIB010000233.1:0-5947 GCA_036508045.1 Bacteroidales bacterium | reverse complement strand
TACTTTGCATTCTTGCTGCTAATCAGAGCATCCCCTTTGGCATTTGCTTCTTCAATCAGCATTTGTCCTTTTTCGTTAGCCTGCTCCTTTAGTTTCTTAGCTTTTGACTCGGCTTCTTCTTTCAACTTCTTTGCCGCAATCTTTGCCGTCGCTTTTGCCAATGGATTACTTGAATTATCAATGAGTTTCTGTCCGGCAGCATCCGCTTCAGAGATGAGCATCTGTCCGGCAGCATTTGCTGCTTCCACCAGTTTGGTGGCAGTATTAGTAGCTTCTTCTACCAATTGGGCTTTTCCCCTCTGTATGGCAGCTGAGGTAGTCGAATCTTTTCCACCAAGTGCCTTGAGTAGTTTTTGCTCTGCTTTCCCTTTAATCACGTTTAAAGCATCTTTTGCCATATCTTTAACACCCAATGAAATCTCCGGTTTGGTAAAGGTTCCTCCTATCTTGACATTAGCAGTCGAAAGCATTCCTCCAAGATTGACTTTGGCCGGTAATGTTACTTTTGCAGTGTAAGCGATAGTCTGGTCCAGACCGGTGCTTCCGCTGAGGTTCATCTTGATATCTCCGGATTGGAAGTTAAAGGCATCGGTTGTAACTCGTCCGTCCTGAATGGTAAAAGGAATGTTGATATCTTTCGCTGAGATAGTCTTCAGTTTGTCATTGCCCAGTTTTTCAGCAAGAACATCCATTATCTTGATACCGGAGACACTCATTTCCTGCGAACTAAGATTACCGGCTGCTTTCAAACTTTCAAGGATTGGCATATAATTGCTTTTCAAGGGAGTGGTCAGATCCAGCTTCGAGGAGAAGTTTCCACTCATGTTTTCAAAGATAGGAGCCAGCTTTTGAATCATGTCAAAGGTCTGGAATGTCTTAACAAAAGAGACATTATTCATGTCAAGTTTGAAACTTAATTCCGGTTGTTTTGGATTTACTGCTGTACTGTAATAACCATCGACAAGCATAGAACCACCCAATGCATTTGTGCTCAGATTGTTAATGCTTACTTTCCCGTCCTTTACATGTATGTTACCTTTTGAGTCCGTCATTTCAAGTTTCTCAAACAAGATCTTGCCAAATGTAGCGTTCATATAGAAATCTATGTTTTTAGGCACTTCAATAGCTGTGAGTATGACTGTATCTTTGCTGCTTTCCTCTTCGTTGCTCATGAAATCATTCAAGTTGAGATAATTGGATGCAACAGACAACCTGCCTTTTAATACATCACCTTTTAAGGCATACGCAAGCATATTCTCGAGATTTCCGCTTACGGTGAAGTCGTTCTTTCCGACCAGCAGTTTGGTCTCTGACAAATTGATGTATTGGGGACTAAAGGTCATGAGCATCTGCTCAATAATAACTTCAGGAATACTGTCTCCTTTAAACTTCATTTCCTGCACACCCAGAGACCCTTCTGCCTTAAACTGATCATACTTTTGTTGTTCAACATAGGAATACCTGCCGGCAAGTTCCAGATTAGCGTCCAGTTTGCCTTGAAGATCTATGCCTTCCAACGGATAAACCTGTTTGACAGCTTTCAGATCCAGTTTACCGTGGGCTGAGGCCTGTATGTTTGGATCGCTGACAGGAGTACTCAGATGTAATTTGAAATCAATCGGATTGCCTGCCATGTTGAAATGAAACTTGCTGATATCAATGGTGGTCAGATCTGCAGATCCTCCGGGGTTCTTAAAAGAGGCGTCCACTTGAATGTCTTTGACGGATTGGGGGAGGGAAGGGTATTGGAACATGGCGTTTCCAATCACAATATTCACATCGAAAGCAGGGAGTGTATCTCCTTGCATTACACCTTTTGCAGTAGCTGCCAGTGTGATGGTTCCATCTGTTTTGATGGTTTCAAAATCTTTGTTGTAGATTGCCGGAATCAATGAGAGAATATCTTTAAACTGAACTTTAGATGTATTGGCGGACATGTCCATGTCATATCCGTTTGGAAGCATTTTGAACCAACCGTTCAGGCTTGTCTGAATAGCATTCAGGCTGATAGTATTATCTTTCAGTGAGAAGAGCCTATTCTTCAGGTCAGCTTCGGCTGTTATTACTGCTCCTATTTTTGCTTTATTCAGATACGTGATATTGCCCATTGTGTAGGTAAGTTCGTCGATCGTTGCATCCGTTTCCATTGTTGTCTGCTCTGCAGAAAAATCACCGCTCAGAGTCAGGTTCAGATTGTTGATAAGGGCATCCATCTGTGCTTGTCGTTCGTCATAATGAATGCGGGCACCGGTAACCACCAGTTTCTTCAATGCCAGTTTCATCATGCTACTTTCTTTCGCAGTATCAGTTTCGACTTCTTTGGTTTCCTTCATGATGTCCCAGTTTGCCTTGCCGTCAGGAAGAACAATCGCATGAATAGTGGGTTCTTTTAGTATTACTTTACTGATTTCAATGCCATCACTTCCCATCACACTCATGATATTGACAGCGACCTTAAATTCCTTCACAGAAAGGAGTGTGTCGTTTTCAAACTCTCCTACTCCTGCTATATACAGGTCATTAAGAGTTACAGTCACTTTTGGAAAGTTTCGGATAAAACTCAAATCCAGAGAAGTGAAATCGAACTTTGCTTGAAGCATTTTGTTGCCTTCTGTCTTTGCGATTTCCATTATCTTACCCTTAAATATAAAAGGAAGGACAAGGAGTATAGCAAAGAATACAATCAAAACTATCCCCGTAATCTTTAAAGCTTTTTTCATTGTTACCTATAATTAATATGATGTGTTTTGAACAACACCGGATTGAATGGATTCGTCACTCTATAGTAACGGCTCAGATGGAGTGGTTATTGTTCAACTGGTTTTCAATATATTGAAGGATTTCTTGCTGGTTATCCGGGTGGAACCAGGCAATCTCTGGATCCCGTTTAAACCATGTCATCTGTTTGCGTGAATAGATACGGCTATTCTGCTTGATCTTTTCTATGGCAAGGTCCAGTGTCCACTCGCCGTCAAGATACTTGAACATCTCTTTGTAGCCGACTGTATTAAGTGCGTTATGATGACGGAAAGGATACAGCTTCGTAGCTTCCTCAAGCAAACCGTTAGTCATCATCTCATCGACTCTTTGATTGATACGTTGGTAAAGCTCTTCGCGCTCCCGGGTAAGTCCAATCTTAATAATGCTGAATGGGCGTTCAGCTTTCTTGTTTGTGCGGAATGAAGTATATGTCTTTCCGCTTGTCAGGCAGATTTCCAATGCGTGTAGTACCCGCTTGTGATTCTTCAGGTCGACGATCTGGTAATAGTCAGGGTCCAGCTCTTTCAGCCTTAACTGCATGGGTTCTAACCCTTTTTCTTCATATTCCCTGACCAGTTGAAGACGAATGTCGTTATGGACATTCGGGAGATAATCAATACTGTTACAAACTGCATCGATATACATCATCGAACCTCCACACATCAGCAGTGTCTCTTTTTGTTGAAAGAGTATGTCGAGAGTTTCCATTACCAATTCTTCAAATTGCCAGGCATTGAAGTAGTGATCAATATCCAGCATCCCTACAAATAAATGTTCAACATCTTTCTGCAGCTCAGCTGTAGGAGCTGCTGTACCAATAATCATCCCCTTATAAATCTGGCGGGAATCAGCAGAAAGTACCGGAGAATGAAAATGTTCTGCCAATCTTAGACTCAAGTCGGTTTTTCCAACTCCAGTCGGACCTAGCAGAACAATCAGTGTTTTCTTTTTAGAGCATGTCATTTCCGCTTTGATTTCCACTGCCCGGGTCAACGACGTCAAATCCTTCTTCATCCAATTCATTCAGGTCAAAGTCTTCATCACCATAGAATGACTCATCAGTATCAGCCAAAGGAGTCTGTATAGCAATCAACTCGTCGAAATCGGTCTCTTGTTTAGGAGGAAGACCTTTGGATAATGTGCATTTAGCCTGTTTGAGTGACTTGCCGGTCTCAATATCTTTCAGTTCCATAAAGAAAGCACGCTCTGCCAGGTTGTCAAAGATGAAAATCAGACGTTGCCCCTCTTCGGATATAAGATCGTTGAGCATGGTATCTTTCATAACCCAATTATCCTTGTCGTATCCGGTTTCCATCTCTTCGAGAGTAACTTCCGTTTCTTTTTCCCAGTCATAGGTGCAGATAAAGAAAGAGGTCATTTGATCCTTCTTGAAATCGACAGACTCCAGGATTGCCTCGTTCAGATCAAAGAATGTAGCTTCAGCATCAATATCAATTTTGCGGATAAAATCATCGACTTCGTCTGATATGATAAGAAATTTATAAATCATAGTGTGTTCCTTTCAGATTCTTAGTGATTAACTAAAATAGCTTTTAATAATACCTCTCGATGAATTCTTTACAAATGTAATCACCTCATCGCGTTCTTTTGTCGCAGGAAGTTCTGCTTCGATTCGGGCAATCGCATCAGAGTTGTTAAAGCCGGAGAGATAGAGATAACGATAAATTTCCTGGATATCTCTGATTTGTTCGTTGGTGTACCCTCTTCTTCTCAAACCGATGGAGTTGATGCCTGCATAGGAGAGCGGCTCCCGACCGGCTGTGATAAAAGGAGGGATATCCTTGTTAACATGTGAACCGCCCTGAAGCATGATGTGTGCTCCGATATGTGTAAACTGGTGAATCAGACAGCCACCGCTAATAATTGCATAATCGTCAATCACTACCTCTCCTGCAAGTTGGGTTGCATTAGAGATAATAATGTTATTACCCAGTTTGCAGTCATGCGCGATATGGTTATATGCCATGATGAGGCAATTATTACCAATAACTGTTTTGCCTTTGGATGCCGTACCCCTGTTTACAGTTACAAATTCACGGATAGTAGTATTGTCTCCAATTTCCGCAGTCGTTTCTTCCCCCATAAATTTTAGGTCTTGAGGGACGCCGCCAATAACAGCTCCGTTGCAAATTAAGCAATTCTTTCCAATCCTGCTTCCCTCCAAAATCGATGCATTTGAACAGATACGTGTTCCTTCGCCAATAATGACATTTTTATCTATTGTGACGAATGGATCAATGACAACATTCGGAGCTATTTTTGCGTCTGGGTGTATGTATGCTAATGGTTGTTTCATTATAATTATTGTTTGTTTTTTATGATTTGAGCCATAAACTCAGCTTCAGCAACAATCTTATCTCCCACAAAAGCATAACCCTTCATGCAAGCTATGCCGCGACGGATGGGAGAACAGAATTCAAGATGGAATAAAATCGTATCTCCCGGAACTACCTTTTGACGAAATTTCACGCCGTCAATCTTTAAGAAATAGGTCGAATAGAGTTGTGGGTCTTTGACACTGTTTAATACCAGTAAACCTCCTACCTGAGCCATTGCTTCCACAAGTAAGACACCTGGCATGACAGGCTCTTGCGGGAAATGTCCAACGAAGAAAGATTCGTTGACAGTAATATTTTTCAGTCCGATAATATATGTTTCTCCAATCTCAATAATCTTGTCAACCATCAAAAATGGCCATCGGTGCGGGAGCAGTTCGCGGATACGATTAATATCCATGACAGGAGTTGCATCCGGGTTATACTCGGGACTTTGTACTTCCACCCGTTTCAAATATTTACGAATTCCTTTTGTCACCTGACTGTTAACAGTATGCCCGGGGCATGTCGCGATTACTTTTCCCTTGAAAGGTCTTCCGATAAGGGCAAAGTCTCCAATCAGATCAAGCAGTTTATGTCGTGCAGGTTCGTTATCATACACCAGAGGTTTGTGATTGAGATAGCCTGTTTTGTTCTCTTGCAGATGAGGTTGATGCATCAGATCCGCCAAAGCGTTCACCTCTGCATCTGGAAGCAATTCGTCATAGATGACTATTGCGTTGTCAAGATCCCCACCCTTAATCAGATTGCGATCGAGTAAAGGTTTAATCTCTTTGACAAAAACGAACGTGCGGCAATTTGCTATTTCTTTGCCAAAATCGCTCAGATTG
>DATCIB010000232.1:0-8117 GCA_036508045.1 Bacteroidales bacterium | reverse complement strand
GTTCAACAAAAAAGGCTCTTTCAGGACGAGGACCTACAATAGACATCTCACCTCTAAGTACATTCCAGAATTGCGGAAGTTCATCAAGCCGGTATTTCCTCATTATCTTTCCAAAAGGAGTGACACGGGGATCATCATCTTTTGCAAGCAGAGGGTTCTCTTTCTCCGCATTTATATACATGCTTCTGAATTTGTAAATATTAAAAGGCTTTCCATATTGCCCTATTCGCTCTTGTTTGTAAAAGACCGGACCCGGAGATTCTCTCTTTATTCTCCATGCAAAATAGAGGAGAAGAGGAGCCGCAAACAACAAAAACAAAAATGAAAGGATGTAGTCTCCGGTTAATTTTATGTTCTGTTGCCATTCCGGCATAGAAATGCTCGTGATATTAATCATTGGAGTCCCATAGGTAGTCGACATCTTCGCATTACCTGTAAGGATATCATACCGGTCTGCTGCTATCCGGATTGGTAAGTTGAATTTGAAGAGTGAATGAAGAATGGAATACATATTATCATAATTGGACTTGTCTTCAGCAATCAGAATCTCCTGGATTTCTTGCGAAGACAGAAGGATGTCAATCTGATCGATATTTCCAAGAACTCTGTCCGGATCGACCCGGCAAGTCCCTTCGCCGGTCCGGCAGTAGCCAATAATCAAGTGTCCTAAAGATCTGTTCATTCCGTTGAGTTCACGAGTTAACTGCGCTGCTTTTTCCCCGGTGCCAATGATAATGGTTTTGAATCCCCATTGACGGTGATAGATTCTCGAAGCAACACTTAGCGTGATCATCGCACGAGTAATATAAGTGAAGAGAAACTGAATGCCGATCAACATCATTATCATCTTGTAGTATATGGTGTAGACCGGGGGGAGATCATCAAGCACGAAAACAAAGAAGATAACCATTGCTCCAATGAATACCGAAGATAAAGTAACCAGAAACTCATGAACCCGTGATTTGCGGAAAGGGTTATTGTAATATCCTGAGTAGTAATACAGAATGATCCAGAAAAGAGGGAAAAGAACTTGTCCTCCCCAGATACTGCTTTGTCCAAGAAAAGAAGTGACGCTTTGGTATCCAAGGTATTGACCGATCACATAAAACCGGAGCACATCGTACACAAACCAAGCTGCGTTGGCAGAAAGGTAGTCTGCAATGAGATAATATAGTATTTGCTTTTTCTTATCCATTCGGGGCAGTTATTTTCGGATGATGTCAATTTGTCCACCAACACCCAATTTGATTATTTGCGAAGGGTTGGTTTCAGTTTTGTCTTCTTGTCTGAAGTGAACAATGTAATCCATGCTCTTTTTAATCTCTGCGCTGATTTCAGAAAAGAAACGGGGAGATGCCTCTCCACTGATATTGGCCGATGTGGAGACAATAGGTTTTCGCGCACGTTCACACAATGTCTTGGAAAACAATTCTCTGGTTACCCGAATGCCAAGCGTCCCATCGCTGCCAATAAGATTGGGAGCAATATTTCTGGCCCCGGGATAAATGATCGTTAATGGGCGGTCAGACACCTCAATCAGGTCGAATGCAATTTCGGGAACTTCATGCATATAATAATTCAATTTCACCTCACTGTCAATCAATACGAGCATTGCTTTACTGTCTGATCTCTTCTTAATTTCATAGATTCGTTTCACCGCATCTTCATTCGTTGCATCGCAGCCGATACCCCAAATGGTGTCAGTCGGATATAAAATAATTCCTCCTTTTGAGATTACTTCAATGGCCTTTTTAATATCTTCGTTCATTATCTTAAAAATAATTAGTGCTCGGAACTGCAAAAATACGAAAACAATACTCTTAACCAAAGGATTATTTGCTATCTTTACACTTTGAAACAGGAATAGTTCTGTTTCAACAAGATAGGCATTCATATTATGTTCTCATAATGAGAAACTTATATATTTAGCCAAAAAGTTTGCAGCCCGGATAAGTTGATCTGTTTGTCCGTTGGTACTGCTTCTCGAATCGAAAGATTTCGCCGCTCTCTTTACCGGAAAAAGAAAAAAACAATATAGAATGTCAAACAAATGGAATTACCAGCCATTAAACAATGAATTATTAGAGAAAAGAGATGAATTAGAAAAAGAACTTGGTATTAATCATGTACTTTGCCAGTTATTGGTGCAACGTGGAATTACAAAAGCTGAAGAGGCAAAGAAGTTTTTCCGCCCACGGTTAGAAGATTTACATGATCCGTTTCTGATGACGGATATGAAAAAAGCAATAGACCGGCTCAATATGGCACTAGGAAAGAAGGAAAAGATTTTAGTGTATGGGGATTACGATGTAGATGGCACAACAGCGGTTGCACTCGTTTATAAGTTCTTATTACAATTCTATTCTAACCTGGATTATTATATCCCTAACCGTTATAGTGAAGGATATGGCATATCGTATAAGGCAGTCGATTATGCAACCAAGAACGGATTTTCTCTGATAATCGCCCTGGATTGTGGCATCAAGGCAGTAGAAAAAGTAAACTACGCCAAAGAGAGAGGGATTGACTTTATTATCTGTGATCATCACATGCCGGATGCTGTATTGCCGGATGCTGTGGCTGTGCTGGATAATAAACGGGAAGACTCTAGTTATCCTTACCTGCATCTTTCCGGATGTGGTGTAGGTTTCAAGTTGATGCATGCCTTTGCACAGAGCAATAACATTGCTTTTAAACAGCTACACCATTTATTGGATCTCGTGGCAGTCAGCATTGCTTCTGATATAGTACCTATTACAGGAGAAAACCGAATTCTTGCTTATTACGGCTTACGCCAGCTTAATTCCAATCCCAATGTGGGACTAAATGGGATTATCGACGTTTGCGGGTTGCATGGTAAAGATATATCAATCAGCGATATTGTGTTTAAGATTGGTCCGCGCATCAATGCGTCGGGACGTATGCAGTCTGGCAATGAAGCTGTCGATCTATTGGTTACAAAAGACCCATTTTATGCAAAAGAGAAAAGTGAGCATATTGACCACTATAATCAGGAACGAAAAGATCTTGATAAAGACATCACATGTGCAGCCAATGAGTTACTGATACAGCGGGAAGATATCATTTATAAAAAATCAATCGTCGTTTACAACAAGAACTGGCATAAGGGAGTTATCGGTATTGTCGCTTCACGACTGACAGAAGAATATTATCGTCCGGCTGTAGTGCTTACAAAGTCGAATGGCTTTGCGACCGGATCAGCACGATCGGTCTTAGGGTTTGATATATATAAGGCGATTGAGTCGTGTCGCGATCTGCTGGAAAACTTCGGAGGGCATACGTATGCCGCAGGTCTGTCCATGAAAGAAGAGAATATACCTGAGTTCTCGCGTCGTTTTGAGCAGTATGTAGTAGATAACATCCTTCCGGAGCAGATGATTTCCCTGATTGAAATTGATGCGGAGATTGACTTCAAAGATATTACAGCAAAATTCTTCCATACACTGAAACAGTTTAATCCCTTTGGGTCTGAGAATCCCAAACCTATTTTCTGTACCCGCAAAGTCAGCGATTATGGCACAAGCAGGTTAGTGGGCAAAGACCAGGAGCATTTGAAACTCGAACTGGTTGATAACAAATCCGGTGCGATTATGAACGGTATTGCTTTTGGGATGTCCAGTGCTTTTCAGCTGATCAAAGAAGGAGAGCCGTTTGATATCTGTTATACGATTGAAGAGAATATGTATAATGGAAATCCAACCATTCAACTGGTGATACGTGATATAGCTCCTTCTGATTGATTGACTGAACTTTTAAACAACAGGCTTCTTTTACAACCATTGTATGAGCCGTTATTCTGAGATACTATATAAATACTGGGAGTATCCATCTTTCCGGTCCATTCAGGAGGAGATTATCACTTCTGTCTGCGAAGGGCGTGATACTCTGGGCCTGATGCCGACAGGAGGCGGTAAGTCGATTACCTTTCAGGTATCGGCTCTCGCGATGGAAGGTATTTGTATTGTGGTGACTCCTCTGATTGCTTTGATGAAAGATCAGGTCACCAATCTGAGAAAGAAAGGAATCAAGGCGGCTGCCGTTTATTCAGGGATGACTTTTGATGAAATAGTAGTCGCTTTGGACAACTGTATTTTAGGCAACTACAAGTTTCTGTATGTATCTCCCGAACGACTCTCCAGCGAACTTTTTCAGGTCAAGTTAAGGCAAATGAATGTCTGTCTGCTCACTGTGGATGAGTCTCACTGTATTTCCCAATGGGGTTATGATTTCCGGCCTTCTTACCTTCAAATAGCTCTTGTCAGACAAACATTGCCCAATGTACCGGTATTGGCATTGACGGCTACGGCGACTGAAGATGTGATCAAGGATATTCAGCATAAACTCTTATTCCCGCAAGAGAATGTGATCCGGACGAGTTATTACCGCGACAATCTGGCTTACAAAGTATTTCACGTTGAGGCAAAGCGACAATTACTTCATCGCTTGTTGCAAGAGACTGACGGTTCGGTTATCATCTATGTCAGAAATAGAAGAAAGACCCGTGAGATTGCCGAAATGCTCTGTGAAGACGGCGAGACAGCTACTTATTATCATGCCGGACTTTCAAACACGGAAAAAGATGCCCGGCAGAAGGCCTGGCATGAAGGGAAGACCCGGATTATTGTATGTACCAATGCCTTTGGGATGGGTATTGACAAGCCCAATGTCCGTTTGGTGGTTCATCTTGACTTACCCGATTCCATTGAGGCGTATTTTCAGGAAGCCGGAAGAGGCGGTCGTGACGGGTTCGCCGCCTTGTCTGCGATTCTTTGTTCAAAGAACGATCTTGTTCAGTTGAAAAAAAGGGTGGCTGATAATTTCCCTCCCCGCAAGTTTATCCGTGAAGTGTACGATGCTTTGTGTAACTTTCTCCAGATTGCAGAAGGAGATGGTTATGGCAAGATGTTTGAGTTTAACATTGCGAAGTTTGTAGCTGCTTTTCATTTGCCTCTCTTGCAAACCTATCATGCGCTTAAGATGTTGGGACAGGCCGGATACCTCGAACTGACAGAGGAGCAGGACAATGGATCCCGCGTCTTCTTCACACTCGAACGCGAAGAGCTCTATCACTTGCGTTATCTGGACAGCAAGCTGGATGAGTTGATACATGTGCTGCTTCGTTCTTATTCCGGACTTTTTTCTGATTACACCTATATTAATGAGGAGCAGATTTGCCAAAAGATGAATATGACTCAGCAAGAGTTGTATGGCTGCCTTATTTCTCTTTCCCAGGCACGTATTCTAAACTATGTTCCGAGGAAGAAGACCCCTTTTGTGATCTTCCGGGAAAGAAGGATGGATAGCAAATATGTGATCCTATCAAAAGAGGTGTTTGAAGTTCGCAAGCAACGCTATGAACAACGTATTCAGTCCATGCTCCAATTTGTCACTTCCGGTGATATCTGCCGAAGCCGTATGTTACTCAGCTATTTTGGGGAGCAGTCGGCTAAAGAATGTGATATCTGTGATGTCTGTCTGCAAAAGCAAATAAAGGAGACTCCCGCTCAGTTTGTTTTACTGCAAGACGAAATCCGTGAGAAGTTGTCCGAAACTCCTCTTTTTATCTCTCAACTTGTAGGAATTCTCTCGCACGATTCTGAAAAAACGCTGCCCGTTATTCGACAGATGCTGGACTCCGGCGAACTTTTTATGGAAAATGGCTACCTTTTTCCGGCAAAAGAGGCAAAATAACTTACTTTTCAAATAAAATAGTTCCTTTTTTCTTTCAGTTTCTCATAAATAGTCTAATTTTGCAGCGTAATACATTACGAAATGAATCAGCGCAGTTTTACATATTCTTATTTTTACTTTTACTTTAGCCAAAGTAAGAGCGGGAGAATATGTATATAATGGAGAATAAAACAAACAATATAAACAAGAATCCCGCTGAATAAGCGGGATTCTTGTTTTTTAAACTAAAAACGGAAAATCAGATGAAGAAGATTGCTCTTCAAGGAGTTCAAGGTTGCTTCCATGAGATTGCAGCCAGGGCCTATTTCAGAAATGAAGATTTAGAGATCATAGAATGTAAATCCTTCAAAGAAGTATTTGAAGTGATGAAAAAAGATTCTTCAATCATGGGCAGCATTGCTATTGAGAATACAATAGCCGGTAGTCTGCTACCCAATCATGATATGCTTCGAAATAGCAACTCATGGATCATTGGTGAACACAAACTCAGAGTCAAACAAAATCTATGTGTCTTGCCGGATGATGAGCTGTCTGATATCAGGGAAGTGCATTCTCATCCGATTGCACTGATGCAATGCGGCGACTTTCTGGATTCGCACCCAGACTGGAAACTGGTAGAGAAAGAAGATACAGCTTCAAGCGCCAGAGAGATTGCCCGAACTAACGGACACAATCAGGCTGCTATCTGCAGCACATTGGCCGCTGAGATCTATGGACTAAAAGTCTTAGTCCCCGGCATCGAAACCAATAAACGAAATTTTACCCGTTTCCTTATGCTGGCAGACAAGTTGCTGGCAGATGATATGAACAAGGATAAGGAAATCAACAAGGCTTCTCTGGTGTTTGCTGTCTCACACCAGCCGGGTGCTCTTTCAAAAGTCTTGTCTATCTTCTCTTTCTATGACATTAACCTGACCAAGATCCAGTCACTTCCCATTATTGGACGCGAATGGGAGTACCTGTTCTACATTGATGTGACTTTTGATGATTACCTCAGATACAAACAATCGTTGGATGCCATTACCCCATTAACAAAGAACTTAAAAATATTAGGTGAATATGCTACAGGAGAACAAACCGTTTAAGATACAGCCCGCCGAACGTCTTTCAAGCGTCAGCGAATACTATTTCTCGAAGAAACTTCAGGAGATAGCAGCGATGAATGAAGCGGGAAAGGATGTCATCAGTCTGGGTGTAGGTAGTCCCGATCTTCCTCCCTCAGACGAGACGCTGCGCACGATGTGTGAAGAGACCATGAAACCCGGCAATCACGGTTACCAGCCCTATGTTGGTATTCCTGAACTGCGCAATGGCTTTGCTGCCTGGTATAAACGCTGGTATGATGTCGATCTCGATCCAAAGAGTGAGATTCAACCTTTGATTGGCTCCAAAGAGGGAGTGCTCCATATATCCATGGCTTTCCTGAATCCCGGCGATGGAGTGCTGTTGCCCAATCCCGGTTACCCCACCTATACCTCTGTCAGTCGACTGGTGGGTGCTGAGATCCACTTTTACGACCTTCTTGAAGATAACGATTGGCAACCGGATTTTGAGGCACTGGAAGCAATGGATTTGTACGGCATCAAACTGATGTGGGTCAATTATCCCAATATGCCTACCGGTGCCAATGCGACGATGGCTCTGTATCAGAAGCTGGTGGATTTTGGCCGTAAGCATAACATAGTAATCTGCAACGACAATCCCTACAGCTTTATACTGAACAGAAAGCCAATCAGTATGCTCTCCATCCCCGGTGCCAGGGAGTGTTGTATTGAGTTGAACTCCATGAGCAAGTCGCACAATATGCCGGGTTGGCGCGTCGGGATGCTGGCTTCCAATGCACAATTCATACAATGGATCTTGAAAGTAAAAAGCAACGTGGATTCAGGGATGTATCGACCGATGCAGCTGGCTGCCGCAAAAGCACTGTTGAACAGTGCGGAGTGGCATGAGGAAAAGAATATTCAGGTCTATGCACGCCGTCGTTCACTGGCCGAAGAGATCATGCACATGCTCAACTGCTCCTTTGACCCGAAGCAAGTGGGCATGTTCCTTTGGGGTAAGATACCGGCACACTATTCAGGGTCCGGCGAGCTGGCAGACAAGGTCTTGTACGAGGCGAATGTTTTTGTGACTCCGGGTTTTATTTTTGGAAGTAATGGCGAACGGTATATTCGTATATCTTTGTGCTGTAAAGAAGAGAATTTGAAGAAAGCGATGGAAAGAATAATGGAAATAATATAAAAAGAAGAAACGATGAATATAGAATCATTAGGCTTAAAAGGCGTATCAGCCACACGTCCGTTAGTCATCAGTGGTCCGTGCAGCGCGGAGACTGAAGAGCAGGTAATGACTACTGCAAAAGCATTGTCATCCAGAGGCATTAAGATATTCAGAGCAGGTAT
>DATCIB010000231.1:0-4404 GCA_036508045.1 Bacteroidales bacterium | reverse complement strand
TCCTTGCCGGGAAGAAATTCCACAAAAGCACCGTAAGGCATGATTGAGCGTACTTTCCCTTTGTATATTTCTCCGACCTCAGGAATTGCAACAATTCCCTTTATCTTTGCCAAAGCTGCATCAATGCATTTTCTGTTTGTGCCAGATACTTCAATCCGACCGACGCCATCTACCTCTTCAATTGTGATTGAAGCTCCGGTTTCTTCCTGCATTCCCTGGATAATCTTACCACCCGGGCCGATTATTGCTCCAATGAACTCTTTGGGAATAGTCATTGTCTCAATACGAGGAGCGTGATCTTTCAAATCAGCATGTGGCTCGGCGATAGTCTCTGTAATCTTACCAAGAATATGCATACGTCCGGCTTTTGCCTGGTTCAATGCTTTTTCAAGAATGTCGAATGAAAGACCGTCTACCTTGATATCCATCTGAGTAGCTGTGATACCATCTTTTGTACCGGTAACCTTGAAGTCCATATCACCAAGGTGATCTTCATCACCAAGAATATCAGAAAGAACAGCGAATTTCTCTTCTCCTGCATTCTTGATCAATCCCATAGCAATACCCGAAACCGGTTTCTTTATCTGAACGCCAGCATCCATTAACGCCAATGTCCCGGCACAAACCGTAGCCATTGAGGAAGATCCGTTTGATTCAAGGATGTCGGAAACTATACGAATTACATACGGATAATTAGCAGGGATGACCTCTTTCAATGCGCGCCAAGCTAGGTGCCCGTGACCAATTTCGCGTCGTCCTGTGCCTCGTTGAGCTTTCGCTTCACCGGTGGAAAATGGAGGGAAGTTATAATGAAGAAGGAATCTCTCTGTTCCTGCATCTAATACATTGTCAATTTTCTTTTCATCCATCTTGGTTCCCAAAGTGACAGAAGTCAGAGACTGAGTTTCACCACGGGTAAAGATAGCTGATCCGTGAGGGCCGGGAAGGTAACCAATCTCACACCAGATCGGACGAATCTCTGTAGTCTTACGACCATCCAGACGGTTGCCTTCGTCAAGAATGCAACGACGCATCGCATCTTTTTCGACATCGTGATAGTAACGATTAGCAAGAGAACCTTTGGCAGCCAGATCTTCTGCAGATAAAGAAGCTTTAAATTCATCACGAATTGCATTGAATGCATCTTCACGTTCATGCTTGTTCTTGTTTCCTGAAGCTGCAATGGCATAAGCTTTATCGTAGCAAGCGGCTTTCACGGCTTTGCGTAAATCTTCGTCATTATTCTCGTGATTGAATTCGCGTTTCTGTGTTTTGCCAACCATTTCAGTCAACTCCATCTGAGCTTTGCAGTGAATTTTAATAGCTTCATGAGCAACTTTCATTGCTTCCAGTAATTCTGCCTCAGAGACTTCTTTCATTTCACCTTCAACCATCATGATATTATCATAGGTAGCAGCGACCATGATATCCATATCGGCTTCTTCCAGTTGAACATAAGTTGGGTTAATGATAAACTGACCATTGATGCGGGCAACTCTCACTTCTGAGATAGGTCCGTTAAAAGGAATGTCTGATACAGAAAGAGCGGCTGATGCTGCCAAGCCTGCCAATGCATCAGGAATATCAACTCCGTCTGCTGAAAATAATATAATGTTTACATAGACCTCTGCATGGTAATTGTCAGGGAAAAGAGGGCGTAAAGCACGGTCAACCAAACGACAGGTAAGGATTTCATAGTCAGATACCCTGCCTTCTCTTTTAGTAAAACCTCCCGGGAAACGCCCGAAAGCAGAGAACTTTTCTTTGTACTCAACCTGTAAAGGCATAAAATCAGTACCAGGAACTGCATCTTTTGCGGCACAAACAGTAGCTAGCAACATGGTGTTACCCATGCGGACCATTACTGATCCATCAGCTTGTTTGGCCAATTTCCCGGTTTCAATGGTGATAGTCCTTCCGTCACCAAGTTCAATCGTCTTAATAATTGGATTAATCATAAAATACTTATTGTTTCTTCTATATAAATTCGTGCAAAGATAGTTGAAACTTTTTTCTAATCAGAAAGTTAGCTTGAATATTTTCATACCAAGGATGATTTTGATCAATTAAATGCCTGATTTTTCTCCGACGAAAATTTAATAATGTATCTTTGCAACTCAAAATTTAAAGAGATGAAAAGAACGGGATTCTTGTATTGTATACCTCTTATGATGATTTGTTTTGCCTCCTGCCAAAATAAATCAAAAGTGATTATCAAAGGGAATCTATCTGATATGGGGGGTGATACGTTGGTATTGGAGAGATCTGAGATAGATGCAAACAAGGTTGTTGATACCGTAGTAATCAATAAGAATGGTTCTTTTGCCTTTCAATTGCAAAAACAGGAATATCCCGAGTTCTATACCATTAAGTACAAATCTTCGGCACTTACACTAATTCTTGATTCTGTCGGTACAATTTTTCTCGAAGGTTCCACGAAATCATTTCCGGATTCAATTAGTATCAAGGGTTCCGTCGAAAGTGTTCGCTTGCAATCTTTGATTCAACATCAAAGACAGACTGAAAAGAAGGTAGCGCAGCTTCTTTCTGAATACAACTCAAAATCATTGGATGATTCTCTTTTCCTTGTTCGATTACGAACTCTGATAGCAGAACATAAAAAAGTTGTACTGCCAGATATCATAAAGTACCCGAAATCACTTGCTTCTTATTTTGCTCTTTTTCAGAGAGTAGGCAACTATTCCCTTTTTTCGCCCTATGATAAGGAAGACTGTAAGTATTTTTCTGCTGTTGCGACATTCTTTGATCAATTTTATTCGAAATCACCTCGTGCCAAATACCTTCATGATGTTACCTTACAGGGAATCACGATGCAGAAGAAAAATGAAATTGCGCGATCGCTTTCAGATCGTAACAATGTGATTGGAGGGTTTGATATTGAGTTGCCCGATCTTTCAGGCAAAATGATTCGCTTGTCCTCTTTGAAAGGAAAAGTGGTCTTGTTAGACTTTACCGCTTATCAGGCAAAGCTCTCTCCGGTTCATAATATGGCTTTGGCTGAGTTGTATACAAAATATAAAGATAAAGGTTTTGAAATCTATCAGGTGTCGTTTGATCAGGATGAGCATTTTTGGAAAGTGACGGCGGACAATCTTCCTTGGATCTGTGTGTTTGATAAGAATAGTAATCGTTCTTCGTACATACGCAAGTATAATGTGCAGCAATTGCCATCTTATTTCCTGATTAACCGCGAAGGTGATGTTGTTGAGGGTAAAGCTCAAATGGAAGATATTGAAGTTAGTGTCTCCAGAATTTTGAAGTAAGTGCTTCTTTTTTTGATGGATGTGTTATAAAGCATGCTTTATTATTTGATTCTTCAGATATAAAGATTTATATTTGCAAAGTTGTTATTGGTACAAAACAGAAAGAGTTCTGGCATCTGCCGGAATTCTTTCTGTTTTGTATATTTTTTCACTAAAATTATAGGAGGAATTAGTTATGGCTGCAAGCTATATGACTGATGATGGTTACAAGAAGCTAGTTGATGAAATTCAGTATCTTGAAAGTGTGAAACGCCCGGAAGTGATTCAGCAAATTGCTGAGGCACGCGACAAGGGTGACTTATCAGAGAACGCGGAATATGATGCAGCTAAAGAGGCTCAGGGCATGTTGGAAGCTAGAATTGCTCGTCTGAAGACGTTGTTTTCCAGTGCCCGTATTATTGATCAAAGTAAGGTTACCACAGACGAAGTCCAAATAATGAGTAAGATTACAATCAAGAATGTCGTTAACGGACAAACGATGGTTTATACTATTGTACCCGAAAGTGAAGCGAATGTTCGGGAGGGTAAGCTTTCCGTTTCTACCCCGATTGCTCAAGGATTAATGGGGAAAAAGCTTGGAGAGACTGCTAAAGTCAAGGTACCTTCTGGTATTATGGAGTTTGAAGTTGTAGATATATCTATTTAAGCCGATAAAGTTATGGCAACAATATTCAGCAGAATTATTCAAGGGGAAATTCCTTGCTATAAGATTGCAGAAGATGAGCTTTTCTTTGCTTTTCTGGATATCAGCCCTTTGAAAAGAGGACATACTTTGGTTGTGCCTAAGAAAGAGGTCGATTATATTTTTGATCTTGATCCGCAAGAGTTGGGGGCTATGCATATTTTTGCAGGAAAGGTGGCAAAAGCCATAAAGGAAGCGATTCCATGCAAACGAGTAGGAGTCGCTGTTCTTGGTTTACAGGTTCCTCATGCTCATATCCATCTGATTCCACTCGACAGTGAAAATGACATGTTATTTTCCAATGAGAAACTTCAGTTGACAGAAGATCAATTTAAAGCTATTGCGCAGAAGATAAGAGCAGCGCTATAACACTGTACATAATAGAAGTACAAAAAGGGAGTGGTTCAGAATTTTCTGAGCCACTTCCTTTTTGTATAT
>DATCIB010000230.1:0-4445 GCA_036508045.1 Bacteroidales bacterium | reverse complement strand
AAGAATCCGCATAAAGGAGAACTTTACTATGTAAACGATTCTGTATCCACAGTAAAGAGCGATTCTGTCCCTATAAATACAAAGCTATGAATACAACGATCCTGATCATAGTTATTTCACTGGCATTCTCAGCCCTCTTTTCCGGAGTAGAGATTGCTTTTGTTTCTTCCAACAAACTCCGTTTTGAACTGGATAAGCAACAAAAGAACCTTACCAGTCTTATTCTGAGCTTCTTTTATAAGAATCCGAATCAGTTCATATCCACCATGCTGGTGGGAAATAATATCGCATTGGTAGTTTATGGTATCCAGATGGCCATTCTGCTTGAACCTCTTTTGAGGAGACTGATACCGAGTGATACAGTCATTGTAATTGTACAGACTATTGTCTCCACCATTTTAATTCTTGTTACAGCCGAGTTTCTTCCGAAAACTCTTTTCAGGATTAACCCCAACTTCTCACTGAAGTTTTTCTCTATTCCGGTTCTTATCATGTACCTTATCCTCTATCCATTTTCTATTCTTACTTCGCTTTTCTCAAAACTATTTTTGCGGATGATGGGAGTTCGTTTGATCAATCATACGGCAGACCGGACTATTAATAAGGTTGATTTGGATTATTTTATCCAGTCCACTATAGATCAGTCGGAGCAGACGGAGGTAGATACCGAAGTTAAGATGTTCCAGAATGTGCTTGACTTCTCCAATATTAAACTTCGTGATTGTATGGTTCCTCGCACCGAGTTGATTTCTGTGGAATACGATACTCCTTTAAACGAACTGATGCGAGAGTTTGTGGAGACTGGTATTTCAAAGATACTCGTATATAAAGAAGATATTGATAACATCGTTGGTTATATTCACTCTTCAGAGATGTTTTCTAAACCGAAGAATTGGGAACAACACATCATGCCGGTACCCATTGTTCCGGAAACTATGGCTGCCAATAAGTTGATGAAGCTGATGATGAATGAAAAGAAGAGTATGGCGGTTGTTGTGGATGAGTTTGGGGGAGTAAGTGGTGTTGTCACGCTCGAAGATCTGGTCGAAGAAATACTTGGGGAGATTAACGACGAACATGACACCAAAAACTTTGTTGCCAAGAAAGTCGGAACCGATGAATATATTCTTTCCGGAAGAATTGAGATTGACTTTCTGAATGAAAAGTTTGCCTTGCATATACCTGAGGGGGATGATTATTTAACGATTGCCGGATTCATACTACATCATTATCAGAAGTTTCCGAAGATCAACGAATCGGTTAATATCAACAAATTTACGTTTAATGTGATAAAGGCGACAAATACAAGAATCGAATTAGTGAGACTGAAAGTGAACAGGAAGTAATTATTTTATAAAAAATCCTTTTCAATCTCTTCCTTTTTTGTAACTTCGCCCCTTGATTTTTGATTTTATTTGAAATAATATAACATAGACTATACTTTAAGATGGCAACATTAGAAAAAATGAGAAGTAAAGCCGGACTGCTTGTCGGTGTGGTAGGTTTGGCGTTGTTTGCATTTGTTATCGGAGACTTTTTAAACTCGGGTTCAGGATTCTTGAGAGAGTCCAAGGAGATAATCGGAAAAGTAGATGGTGAAAAGTTCACTGTATACGAATATGAAGCGAAAGTGCAGGAGATGACAGATGTATATAAAATTCAGTACGGTGACGGAAATATTACTGAAGAAGTCACAGGTCAGATACGTAAGAGCGTATGGGATGAAATGGTTAACGAACGGTTATTTGCTGCTCAGACAGAAAAGATCGGAATGATTGTTTCCCCTGAAGAGCTATTTGATATGGTGAACGGAGAAGACGTATATCCTTTGATCCAGCAGATGCCTATGTTTACAGATCCGAAAACCGGACAATTTGACAAAAATGCTTTGTTAAACTTCCTCCAGACAATTCAGGCGACAGATCTTACCCAATATGGTGCTGAAGGTGCTCAACAAATAACACAATACAAGAAATACTGGCTTTTCTATGAGAAACTGATCAAGAAGGCTCGTTTGTCTGAGAAATATGGAGCACTCTTTGTAAAAGCTTTGAGCGCTAACGAGCTGGAAGGAGAGTCTTCATTGAAAGACCGCTCTTTGAGTGTGGACTTCGAATATGCAGTGCAACCTTATGCAACGATTGCTGATTCTACGATTACAATCAGTGAATCAGATGTAAATAAACTTTATAAGTCCCGTCTTGAACGTTACAAGACTCTTCCGTATCGTGCGGTTAAGTTTATGGCTGTAGACATTCGTCCAAGTGAAAGTGATTATAAAGAGGTAGAAGAGAAAATCAATAAAGCAAAGACTGAGTTTGAAACTGCGAGTGATGTTGTTGCAGTAATTGCAGAAAATTCAGATGTACCCTATGTGGATGCATTTGTCCCATACACCCAGTTGGATCCTCAAACCCTTGCATTTGTGCAAAGTGCTACTCCGGGTACCGTACAAGGGCCTATATTTGCTAATGATACCTATACAATGATGCGTTTGATGGCAACGACCACTGCGGCTGATTCATTGAAACTACGTCACATTTATCTCCAAAGAGCTGATGAGGCTAAGACAAATGCTTTGGCCGATAGCTTGATGACCGCGTTAAAGAATGGTGGAGACTTTGTTGCACTGTGCACTCAGTTCTCTTTGGCTAAAACAAAAGAAAATGCAGGCGAAATCGGTTGGATGACAGAAGCCGGAGCCGTGACTGCATTGGGTAAGGAGACGACAAATGCTATTTTAGCTGCAGGTTTGAATGAATACATTAAAAGCCCATCTGCCAATGGTGTTTCCATTTTTCAGGTGACTGCAAAAACGGCTCCTGTACAGCAAGCAAAAGTAGCTACTATCTCTATGACGGTTTCACCAAGTTCACGCACTTACAGCAAGCTTTATAACGAGATCAATCAGATGATTGCAACTTCTAATAACAATATTGATTCTCTTGAATCAAAAGCGGCAAAGAGTGGCTATTACTTCCAGATAGATAATATGGTCACTTCTGAGACTGATTTGATTGCAGACCTAAAAGACTCCAGAAAGATTGTCCGTTGGGCATTTGAAAATAAAGTAGGTGTAATTTCTGATATTTACGACTGTGGAAATCGTTTTGCTGTTGTATCTGTCTCTGAAGTGAATGATGAAGGTTACATGCCTTTGACAAATGTCGCACCTTCATTAAAGATGGAGCTGATTGCTGATAAGAAAGCAGAGAAGATGATTGCGGATCTTTCTTCCAAGAAGTTTGCAACAATAGCTGAAGCAGCCGCTGCAATGTCTTCCAGAGTGGACACAGCTAAGTTTGTCACTTTTGCAACTCGTCAGATTACAGGCCTTGGTGCTGAAGCAGCTTTGATTGGAGCAGCACCGGTAAGTAAGGAGAATACCATTACCGGTCCTATTCAAGGGAAAAACGGTGTTTACATGATCAATGTATTCAAAAAGGTTGAAAATCCTATCGGTGATATTGATATGGAAAAGAAGGGAATAGATATGTCCTTACAGAGTCGCATCGGTTATCAGTTGGTGCCGGTGATGAAAGAAAAGAAAGAGGTTGAAGACTTCCGTATCCGATTCTTTTAAACAGACAAACTATATACAAATAGAAAGGGCCATCTAATGCGGATGGCCCTTTCTATTTGTATATAGTTGCTATTCAATGGTGATCGTAAAATTGTCAAAGGATTCGTTACGCCATGCGTACTGCTGAGTAGTGGGAGATACTGCAAACAGCGGCGAGAAGGTACGCACTTTTAAGGTCTTGCCATCCGGCATGAACTCCAGAATTCTCAACCATCCTTCTCCGCCATTGCCATGCCACCCACCTCCTGCAGACTGTGCGTTAAACATCATCTCAGCAACCGGTTTGCCAGCAGCATTCTTGTCTACACGAAAAGCAACGTTTTTCTCATAGCCTCCTACTGCCGCAGCATGACCGCAAATTACCATCTTCACATTTTCACACGGTGAGATTGCCTTTTCCCATATAGCCTTTCCATAGTTAGCCGGAGTCACCTTATAGCTTTCCTTCTCAATAACAGATCCATCGCATTTCATATATGAATGAGTGAGAAAAATCACCTTGTGGCTTTTATAAACAGGTTTGTTACATAGATTGGTTGCCCAAGTGAGCACTTCATCCCTTGGAGCAAATTCTGCGCAGATGATCAATAGATTTCCCCAAGTGTCAGACTTTATCTCATAAGCAGCATTCTCAAGAGTCGGTCGTCCAAAGGCATTATTACACACGCTGACTAAAGTTGTTCTCCAGCAACTGTTGCGTTCTACAGGAAAATAGTCCGGGAACTGGCTCTGCCTGTTCTCCGCACTTTCGTATCCATAATCATGGTTTCCGGTACTGATCATATAAGAAACTTTCTGATCCAGTCGTTCAAATGAGTGGGAGATATTCTTCCACATCTCTGTGCTCGTCTGGTTTCCATTC
>DATCIB010000229.1:0-4489 GCA_036508045.1 Bacteroidales bacterium | reverse complement strand
TTTCTTCTTTTTGCCACCTAATGTAAGGGCAAGTTCCTCGGTATCTTCCGGCATGACGAGGGCGGTAGATAGCAAATCGTATGCTGGAGTAAGCATATATTGATTCTGACGCAAACTGTATAAAGAAAAGTTTTTCAGGTGCATGTCTGCGTTTCCTGTTATCCATGAAAATAGCACCAGCTCCCAGAAGTTGGTGAGGTCCAGAACTGGGGCAGAAGAGTATTTCTTGATTATCTTGGTAATTTGCTCGTATGAACCTTTGTACTTGTGCTCTGTCAGACGTTCAGAAAGTTGACACATATCTTCCATCGGAAGTTTTTCACCAGTTGAAGTTCTGTCAATGCGGCGTGTGATATAACACAGTTCACCATCTGCAAAGCGGATCAGAGAGTGTGGAACAACTTTGATTTTGGCAAGTTCAGCCAAATGCATGGTCAAGTCCTCCAATTCGGGCAGATGGGAATAATGTTCTGTCTGCGGCTTCAGAATATATCTTCCCCAAAGACCTACAACAGTAAATCTGCCTGGTTCATTTTTACTACCTTTAGAGATGTCCATCGATAGTTTTGCTTGAACACCAGTCAGCGTGGTTTGGCTCCGGATTACCTGCTTTGCCAAATCATCCATGTTCTCTCGCGTGTACTCAAGTATAGGAGCCTTGGTCGTTCCATATATTTTACGGCAGCAGGCTTTGTGGTAATCAACATCTCCTTCGCCCAATTCTTTGTAGCAATACAAACACTTAGCCATAATTATTCCTCCTTGTTTTTGACAGGAACTAAACTCACTGCACCAATGCAATCTTTGCAACATGCCAAAAGCAGCGACATTCTGTCTCTGGCATCTATTTTCCAACTCTTTTCTGCAATATCCAGCAGCCATCCTTCGGGTATCAAACCATCGAAGAAAGGGAAAAGAACTTTATCGTGAAAGGCTTCCGATTGAAGAGGAAAAGTCAGCGATATGGGTGTAGCATCCTCATTGCTGATATAGTCTGCAAAATACTGGAAAGAATATCCTGTCTCATCCTCGGTTAACAATCCCGCTTTCAAGTCTTTGAAATAAATGGTAGCTTGTTTCATACCTCCTCATTTTTTAGGATTGGCACCGGACCGACCTCTGCACCAAACAAATTCAGTACTTGATTCACTTTGTCGAGCCTTAGAGAAGGTTTCCCTTGCTCCAGTTCACGAACAAAACGCAATCCTACTCCCGATTTTTCAGATAGATCAATCTGAGTAAGACCATATTCTTTTCGCTTCTGCTTGATGAAAGCGGATAGTGTTGCCCTTTCCATATTTATACCTTTTAGGGTACAAATATAATAAACTTCATTCAGATTACACCCAAGTAGGTATAAAACATCAAATCCTTATCGGATTTATACCCGAGAAGGTGCTATAACATTTGAGACAAAGGAATTTGGCCTTTTAGTTGTTATTCCATTTGCATAATAGCAAAACAATAATGACCTTATATTGTGGCTATCGACGAGTTTCAATATTTATTATCGGGCATTTCGAGTCACGCCACCGTCGTATCACTGCCGGGAATGCGGAGACGGTTTACAACCTGTTTAAGGGGCACACTTTTTATATTCAGAAGACTTTTAACGAAGCGTTTGCCGACACTGCACAGGGTGAAGAGTGTACGTCTGAGATAATCTGCACAGCGATTGGAAATCTGATTGCCTACAACGACACGATTTTCCGTGAGATCTTATCGAATATTCCGGAGAAGCAAAAGGTTCTACTGTACGCCATCGCCAAAGAGGGTGAAGCAACGCAGATACTTTCAGCAGAGTTTATCCGCAGGCATCGTTTGGCGTCGGCCAGCTCCATCCAAGCCGCCACAAAACAACTACTTGACAAAGACTATATCACCGAGATAAACAAAATCTACTCTGTCACCGACAAGCTCTTTGCGATGTGGATCAACCGCGTGTATGGCAAATCACACTAATCAGGTACGCAAGTAGCTCTTGTCAGGTTGTAAAGATAATCATTTCTTGACACATTATTCGTATTGAAGCACGGAATAGTTATTCTGTGGCACGGAATAGCTGTTCCGTGCCACAAAATAGCTGTTCCGTGGCACAGAATAACTAAGGCATCCTTAATGCTGACTTTTATCTTCCGGTTTGGATTACTTTGCTTCCCTGATCAACAGACTTTTTCTTCTGGTTGAGTGTTATGGGCGGCTGTCATTGCCGAACATGGTTGCCGTCATTGCGGGCATCGACCCGCAATCTCCCAGGTCAAAAACGCAATGACGAAGGGGGTTGCCATTCTTACGGTTGGCTACTTAGAGAGGAGATTGCGGGTCAAGCCCGCAATGACGGCATGGGGGGATCCCTAGACGGTAAAGGGGGTAGCCGTTGACGGTAAAGGGGCAGTCATTGACGGTTGATCGCTGAGAGAGGAGATTGCGGGTCAAGCCCGCAATGACGGTAAAGAGGGGAACCGTTGACGGTAAAAGAGAGGAGTGCGAGTCTTGCGATTCTGACCTTATTTGCTGCTTTTCAATGAAGAATGGTTACAAAAGGGCCTTTTAGCAAACAAAACTGTATGCAATTTATGCGGAGCAATGTTTTTTTGAAGTTACTGAAATGCCATACAGCATACTGAGAGGCAGTCCATGGTGTAGGTGGTGTAGATAAATAGTACTTTTTTACTGATCTTAAAATCGAAATTAAAAAAAACAACAGAGAGGCACAATACAGCAGAAGCAGAGCAGAAGCACAAGGATGAATGGGGTCTTTCCCAATTCATACACGGCATCTGTTTTGGGGGCGAAAACAACAGACGGATGAATAAGATGGATGGAATGGATGAATGGGGCCGATGAATAAATGGAGTCTTTCCCAAAGAAAAACCTATTTCAGAGGCTCCGGACAATAAAAGCAATCCTGAAAGCGTTTCTCCTGAAGATGTCGCGACTATCGTCTCCTTTACACTATGTCACATGATAAGGAGTCTGTCGTCGGTTGATCCTGTATCTTGAACTTTTGAATTGAAAAAGAACCAAACATGAGATTATCCGTATCGCTTGTCACGTATATGCAAAGTCCGGAGGAACTGCGCCCCGTCCTGGAAAGTATTACAAACTCATCCTTGGTGGGTCGCCTGCAGATCATAGACAACTCTCCGACCAATGAACTGCAATCTTTCCTTAGTCATTTTCCTTGTATTGAATACCTTCATAATCCTTCCAATCCGGGATTTGGCGCTTCTCATAACATCGCGCTGCGCCGTTCTCTGGAGGAAAATATCCCGTATCACCTCATCGTCAATCCGGATGTTTCTTTTGATAGTTCTATTCTCAGCGAACTGGTAAGCTACATGGACAAAACTCACGAAGCGGGTCTTATTTCTCCTAAGATTTTATATCCGGACGGCTCGTTGCAGTACCACTGCAAACTGCTTCCCACACCGTGGGACTGGTTTGTACGGGGGTTCGTTCCTTTTGCTACCTGCAAAGAGTGGGTCAACCGACGGTTTGAGCTAAAGAATTTTGGGTATGACCGGGTTGCCGATATTCCCTATCTGAATGGTAGTTTTATGCTTTTCCGAACCAGCGCGCTACAGGTTACGGGGATCTTTGATGAACGCTTCTTTATGTACAGTGAAGATACTGATCTCACCCGACGCATTCACAGCGTCTATCGCACTCTCTTTTATCCCTTCGTCTCTATCACTCACTCTTTTAACAGGGAGTCACACCGCAATCCACGACTTTTTCTTATTCAGATTTATTCGACCATCTTGTACTTCTCAAAATGGGGATGGTTTACGGATGAAGAACGGAAAACAATAAACAAAACGGTGCTACAAACATTATTTCCCGCACCTGTTGACACATGTGGAGAAGATCAGGAAGAGGTATATTGAGGGAGTCGCCCCCACGGCGGTTCGTTTGGGGATTCAAAACGACCGTCTGTTCAGAGTCAGAAGAAGGGTGAAAACCCTTTTAATCGCGTGGTGAAATATATCTGAAATATATCTCGCGCACACAATAAACCACGACAATCAAAAACAATACAAACAAGGAAAAAAGAATTCCTTTCATAAATTGGATATATAGTAGGGTGTAATACTTCCTGCAAATCTAATAAATCTATTTATATTCTCTAATGCAAAACAAACCATTCACAATGTTTAACTTGTTAATAATTATTTCTGACCCTATATCTGCCCTTAATTTGTAAAAACCAACTACTTTCGTACATCTAAATGTCGTAGAGATGGATATTTTACATCGGACTGCCCTGTTAAAAGGACTCTTTTCCTACGAGAAAAAAGTCCTTGTGGAAGATAAGAAACTGGCTATCATTCCCTGCCGGTTTAATGAAATCCTGAGAGAAAACGAAATAGCTGATTGCCAGAAGCTATTCTCCCCAACCGGATTTTGTTCCCTCACTGATGACAATATTCGGGAAAACAAGGATTTTACCTATCTTGTATTTACCCCCCGATGGAAATCAAAAAGC
>DATCIB010000228.1:0-18921 GCA_036508045.1 Bacteroidales bacterium | reverse complement strand
TCTATGATAACCGATATATTTTATATCTGAAGAGTGGCGGGGTTGGTTCGCCGGCAGAGATAGTGAGTACCGATCCTGAGATGAAAGAGATGCGTTTTATCAGTCATGTTAAGGCGGCTGCCAATACAAAAGATAGTGTTTATATTAACGGCGAACCGTTTTCGATGAATAGAACGCTTTTTGGAACGATGCCTGCTAACCAAACGGCGTTTGCTGTGAAGGGTGATATACCGGATCCTGCTTTGTATTTGGCGACGCTTGTGCGAAATGAACTGATCAGGAAAGGGGTATCGGTGAAAGGGGACGCGACTTCCTATCGTTTGCTCGACGAACAGAATGAGTGGAAAGAGACAAGACGTACGGATCTTTGTGTGACGGAGTCGCCTGCGTTGAGCGAGATTGTTACTGTCACCAATCATGAGAGTAACAATATGTTTGCAGAACATCTTATCAAACATATTGGTGTGAAAGGGAAAGGGGGGTCGACCCGTTATGGAGTCTGGGCATTGAAGGATTATTGGACGCAAATGGGTGTTTCTACGCAAGGTGTAATGATGCAGGATGGAAGCGGACTTTCTCCTGTGAATGCGATCACTCCTCGTTTCTTTGTGGATGTGCTCAACAAAATGCGGAACAGTAAGGAGTTTACCACTTTTGAGAGTTCCCTGATGCTTGCCGGGGACCCGGAAAGTTCCAGTTTCCTGGCAAATACTTCGTTGAAGCAGAAAACACGTTTCAAGAGTGGTAGCTTTAGTGGGGTGCTTTGTTATGTAGGATATGTGGAACTGAGAAACAAAAAGTATACTTTTGCCGTCATGATCAATCATTTTGACTCTCCTCAGTCAGTTGCGAAGGCGGAAATAGAAAATATTTTGCTTCAAGTGATCCCACGACAATAAAAAGAAGTAATTTAGCGTTGTCTTAGGAATAGAAATTAAAATTTGAGACGATTATGGGATACTATCAGGAAATAGATATTATACTGAATGATATCAAAGAGTTGCAGGAAATGGTCGCCGGTTTTCGTGATGAGACCAATGTTCCTGAATTTATTATTCGTCTGGCTGAAAATAAAGCAGAGAAGATTAAAAGCAGACTGAAGACTCTCAAAGAGGAGGCTGCTCTGACAGAACAACAACATAAAGCTGCTGCAATTCAATCAGCCTCAGTGGAAATGAAAGTACCGGAACTTGCAGAGGTGCCTGTAGCCGAGACCAGGAAGGTTGAAGAGAGTGTGAAGCCTGTTGAGGAGAAATCTTCCATCGAACCACTTGCATCTTCTCATATACTTGCCGACTCAATCAACGAACTGCTTGCTTCACGTCCGCAGTCTTTGCATGAGTCTCTCGAAAAAAGGCTCGTGGTTGATGTGCGTAAGGCATTGAGCTTGAACGACCGTTTTCGCTTTCAACGCGAATTATTTAATAATGATGCAAAGTGTATGGATAAGGTGCTTGATGAAATAGGCTCTTACAAAAGCTTGGCTGAGGTATTGGAATATTTGAAAGAGAAGTTTAACTGGAGCAAAGACAATGAACCGGCGATGGACTTTATCAAGATTGTAATTAAAAAATTCTCTTAACACACCCTATAAGGAATGGGAAAACTGTTTGTTGTTCCAACACCGGTCGGTAATCTGGAAGATATGACTTTCCGTGCGATACGAGTGCTGAAAGAAGCCGATTTCATCCTGGCGGAGGATACGCGGACCAGTGGTATACTCCTGAAGCATTTTGAGATTAAGAATAAGCTGCTTTCTCATCATAAATTCAACGAACATAAGACAGTGGAAAACATTGCTCTGCGTCTGAAGGCGGGTGAGACCGGCGCGTTGATTTCTGATGCCGGAACTCCGTCGATCTCTGATCCGGGTTATCTGTTAGTTCATGAATGCGTGAAGTTGGGTGTGGATGTGGAATGTCTGCCGGGCGCTACTGCTTTTGTGCCTGCCTTGGTCAATTCGGGATTGCCGAGTGAGAAGTTTTGTTTTGAGGGATTTCTTCCTCCAAAGAAAGGGCGGAATAAACGCATGGAGGAATTAAAAGAGGAACGCCGGACGATGGTCTTTTATGAATCTCCGTATCGGGTGCTGAAAAGTCTGGAGCAGTTTGCAGAGGCTTTTGGTCCGGAACGTCAGGTGTCCGTTTCCCGTGAGATATCTAAAATATATGATGAGACGGTGCGTGGAACGTTGGAGGAAGTGATTGTTCATTTTAAAGAAAAAGAACCAAAAGGTGAGTTCGTAATCGTACTCGCCGGATCTGAAAAATAAGTTTTAAACTAAAAAAGGAAAGTATGAAAAAGATTGTAATGTTGTTTGCCTTAATTGTATTGGTTGCTTCATGCGGTAAGCAATCTGATTCTTATAAACAATTGAAGGCTGAGAATGATTCATTGGTGGTAGTTCATGCGGCTCAGACTGCTGAGTTTAATGAGACAATGGGTGTATTAAATGATGTGGAAGATAACTTTACCAAAATGCGTGAAGCGGAAAATTATCTGAACGTGCAAAATGTGACTACCGGAGAGTTGTCTCAGACTCAAAAGGAACGGATTACTGAGAACTTTCAGTTGTTTTCAGAGATCTTGAAGAAAAACAAAGAAGATCTGACTCGCCTTCAGGCGCAGTTTGCCTCTTCAAAGAAGCAATCTTCTGAGTTGAAAAAGACGATCAAACGTTTGCAGGAAGAGCTCGATACTAAATCGGCATTGATTCTTTCTTTGCAGAATGAACTAGGTGCACGTGACGAGAAGATCCGTGAGTTGTCTCTCTTTGTGGACTCTCTATCTTCTAATGTTAGTGATCTGAGCCAGCAGACTGCGGAGCAAAAAGAGGCTTTGGCTAAACAGGATGCAGAGATCAATACAGTAAGATATATGTTTGGAACGACGAAAGAACTGAAAGATTATAAAGTATTGGTGGATGGCAAGATACTTCGTGCAAACTTTAATCAGGATGACTTTATCAAGGCTGATAGCCGCGAACTGACCAGTATTCCTCTTTCTACAAAAAGTGCAAAGATACTTACCAGTCACCCGGCAAACTCTTATAAGTTGGTCAAAGGTGCTGATAAGAAACTGACGCTGATGATTGTGGATACGAAGAAGTTCTGGAGTTCATCTAAGTATCTGGTTATTCAGGTGGATTAATCTGCCAGGTAGATCTATATAAAGGAGGGTATTCATTCGGATACCCTCCTTTATTATACATTGCTATCTATCCTATTGTGTTAGTGGTGCCGGATGGGGTCATGTTGTATCTTTTAAAGAGTATGTAAGATGGAAAAGACTTGGAGATGGTTCGGACCGAATGATAAAATAACGCTTGATATGCTCCGTCAGATAGGAGTGGAAGGTATTGTAACCGCTCTGCATGAGATACCCAATGGGGAAGTATGGCCGTTAGAAACCATCCTCGACCGCAAACGTTTTATAGAAGCCGCCGGTTTGCACTGGTCAGTGGTCGAAAGTCTGCCCGTCAGCGAAGCCATCAAATATGCAGGAGAGGAACGTGACCGGCTTATCGACAACTATAAAAAGAGCCTTGTCAATATCGGAAAAGCCGGCATTCACACCGTTTGCTACAACTTCATGCCTGTCATTGATTGGGTACGCACTGACCTGCTGTATTCTTTGGCTGACGGCACCAGTTCGCTCTACTTCGACCGCATTCGCTTTGCCTACTTTGATTGCAAAATTCTGAAACGGGAAGAATCACGCAACGACTACACTCCCGAAGAACTCGCCAGAGTGGAGGCGCTCGATCGTGTCATCACCGAAGCTGAAAAGGAACAACTCATTGATACCATCATCGTCAAGACACAGGGATTTGTCAACGGAAACATCAAAGAAGAAGATCTCTGTCCTGTATCCATCTTCCGTTCCTTGCTCGACCTTTACAAAGGTATAGGAAAAGAAGAGCTTCGTGCCAACATGCATCGGTTCCTCACCGACATCATCCCCGTTTGTGAAGAGTATGGCATAAATATGTGCGTCCATCCTGATGATCCTCCTTACCAGTTGCTCGGATTACCCCGCATTATCTCTTCCGAAGAAGATATCGATTGGTTGCTTCATGCGGTAGATAATCCACACAATGGGCTCACTTTTTGTGCCGGTTCGCTTAGTGCCGGTCTCCATAACGATGTTCCCGCTCTTGCACGCAAGTTTGCCGGTCGCACCCATTTTGTGCATCTTCGAAGCACCAACATAGAACAAGGAGGTAACTTTATTGAAGCTTCTCATCTTGAAGGGCGTGGACATCTCATCGAACTCATCCGTATTTTTGAAAAGGAACGATCCGAACTTCCCATGCGTGTGGACCATGGTCGGCTCATGCTCGGCGATGCAGATAAAGGATACAATCCCGGCTACTCTTTTCATGGAAGAATGCTGGCTCTTGCACAGGTTGAAGGCATGATGACAGTGGTCCGCGACGAACTCGCGAATGACTGGCTATAAAGAAGGGTGTCTGGTACGATCTTCTTGAGAGAAAGGATCAAGTTGTGGAGAGGTCTGTTACGACAGGATTTATACACCGGGTGGATGCTGGATCAGCCTTCGTCTTCCATCAATCCGATTTCGACATCTTTGACTTTCTTGAAAAGATCGGAAGCAAAGATGAAGTCGTTCAGTTTCTTGTTGCTCGAAGTGATAATTTCGTCCTTGCTGCCATTCCATTCCAGTATGCCCTCGTGGATGAAGACAATGTTGTCTCCGTTTTCCATTACGGAGTTCATGTCGTGTGTGTTGATGATCGTGGTGATGTTGTATTCGCGGGTAATCTCTTTGATTAGCTGGTCGATGACAATGGAAGTCTTTGGATCAAGTCCGGAATTTGGCTCGTCGCAGAAAAGGTATTTAGGCTTCAATGTAATGGCACGGGCGATGGCCACGCGCTTCTTCATACCGCCACTGATTTCTGCCGGCGAAAGGTGCCCGATATCATGCAAATTGACTCGTTCCAGACAGGATATCGCACGTTCTTCCCGCTCTTTGTAGCGCATATTTGAGAACATATTGAGCGGAAACATCACATTTTCCAATACGGTGAGTGAGTCGAACAAGGCAGAATTTTGAAATAACATCCCTATTTCACGGCGAAGCATCTTGGTCTCTTGCCTATTCATGGTGAGCAGGTTGCGGCCATCATAGTTGATCTCTCCTTTCTCCGGAGTCATTAGTCCGATGATGCATTTCATAAGCACAGTCTTTCCCGAACCGCTCTGCCCAATAACCAGATTGGTTTGACCGGGAAGGAAAGAGGTAGAAATGTTCTTTAGTACTTCATTATCCTCGAAGGTCTTTGAAACTGATTTCAGTTCAATCATGTCAATAGTAATTGGGTGAGTACTAAGTCGGCAATAAGAATCATAATACTACTCATCACAACAGAATCGGTACTGGCTTTTCCCACTTCGAGGGAACCGCCTTTCACGTAATAGCCGTAATAGCCGGCTATGGAAGCGATGATAAATGAATACACCAATGTTTTTATAATCGAATATTCGATATAAAAAGGCACAAAGAAGGTTTGCAGACCATAGAGATAGTTGTCGGAGGAGATCAGATTGGTAAATATGCTGACCAGATAACCTCCTGATATCCCTGTGACCATACCGAATATAACTAAAACGGGGCTGAACAGTACTAATCCAATAATCTTTGGGAGTATCAGGAAGTTGGCAGAGTTGACCCCCATGATATCCAATGCGTCAATTTGTTCAGTGATTCGCATGGTGCCAATTTCTGACGCGATATTAGAGCCGACCTTGCCGGCCAGAAGTAAACACATGATTGTGGAGGAGAACTCAAGGAGCAAGATATCACGGGTAACCAATCCGGTGGTGTACTTCGGAAGCATGGGATTGTCCACACGAAGGCGTATCTGAATAGTGATTACAGCTCCGATGAAGAAAGAAATAATCAAAACAATGATGATCGAACTTACTCCCAGATTGTTCATCTCACGGATGATCTGTTTGCAGGTTTCCCTGAACCGATCCGGCCGGGTCAGGACTTTCTGCATGAGAAGGGTGTATTCACCTACTTTAGTGAGTGCTGACATTCTTTTTTTATCTACGTTATAAGATACAAAGGTAATTATTTTGCTGTAAACACACTTTTTCGTACGATAAATTATTACTTTTGTTGCCAAATGAGCATGCTATGAGCGAAGAACCGATGATATTGCGTACAGAAAACCTGGTAAAGAAGTATCGTACACGCACGGTAGTGAACCATGTTTCCATCAATGTAAAGCAGGGAGAGATTGTTGGATTACTTGGACCGAATGGTGCCGGAAAGACGACTTCCTTTTATATGACTGTCGGACTTATCGCACCCAATGAAGGCAAGATTTTTCTGAATGATACGGATATCACTTCTTTCCCGGTTTATAAGCGGGCTCAAAATGGTATTGGCTATCTGGCACAGGAGGCTTCGATCTTCCGAAAGATGACTGTGGAAGATAATATCCGTGCGGTGCTGGAGATGACGAGTACGACGAAGGAATACCAGAAGGATAAATTGGAGAATCTGATCAGCGAGTTTAGTTTGCAGAAGGTACGTAAGAATCTGGGTGATCAGCTTTCCGGAGGTGAGAGAAGAAGAACCGAAATTGCACGCTGTCTGGCTATCGATCCGAAGTTTATCATGCTGGACGAACCTTTTGCCGGTGTGGACCCGATAGCGGTGGAGGATATTCAGTCCATCGTGTTCAAGTTGAAAGATAAAAATATTGGTATCTTGATTACCGACCATAATGTGCATGAAACGTTAAGTATCACTGATCGTGCCTATTTACTATTTGAAGGGAAGATATTGTTTCAGGGAACCGCGGAAGAACTGGCAGCCAACCAGATTGTCCGGGAGAAATATCTGGGTGTGAACTTTGAATTGAGAAAAAAGACTGCGACCCGCTGAGGATTATTCTCTGGTTGCCCGACTAATTGCAATCCGTTGAGCACCAATAAACAAAAGAAGAGAAATTAAGCTTATCCAAAGAGTATCGCCTGTGCCAAATAATTCCGCTTCTTTTCCCACTATACCGCGTTGTTCAAGATATAAGAGAATAATGAATGCTGCGTTATTGGTAAAATGAGCCGCTACAGAAATCCAGATAGAACGTGTGTATACAAGCAGATATCCCAACCACGCGCCTAATAGCAGACGAGGAATAAAGGCGAAAAACTCAAAATGGATGGTACTGAAGATAACTGCCGTGACCCATACTGCAAGATGTTTTCTCTTTGTGAGCTCTTGAATAAAGCGTTGTAAGAAACCGCGAAAGAAGAACTCTTCACAGATTGCCGGTAGTACTGCCATGCAAAATAAGACTCCAATGAGCCCAGGAATTCCATCCATGACAGTCACCTTCTCCATCATCTCAGCCAGCATTTTCTGTTGTTCACGCAATGCGGTCTCAATAAAACTCATCCATTCAGGAAAATGAATCGCATCATTCCATGTTGCAATCAGAGAGATAAAGGGCAAGATGATGATCATGCTCACAAAGGTGATCATAAGAATGATGGAAGATGGATAGTGATTGGAAGCCAGATAGCTAGATGGAGTCGAACTGAAAAGGTGAGCGCAGAGTAGCGCAGGAAACAAGAATGTGAAAATGGTTGCGAAGGAATTGATTACTATTAATTTATCCGGTTCGTTGACCAGCGTGCTGTAATCTGTAGGGCTACCGCCGGCAATACTTGAATAAAGTAAGATGAATAGTACTGAAAAAACTACTACTACAATGTAGCCGATTAAAATAGATAGCAGGAACAGTATGAATTTTCCGCCTGCATTCATATGAGAGAAACTTCCCTTCAGTGACATGGCCGGTTGTATTAGATATGTGTTATACGATTGAAATAGAAAAAGGTTGACTTACAAGAAGCCAACCTTTAAGTATCGTTCAGAATAAAACTGATTAGTTTCTCGGCTTAGCCTCGTTAACTACCATTGCACGACCGCCTAGGTCTTTGCCGTTCAATTCTTTGATGGCTTCTTGAGCTTCTGAGTCATCAGCCATTTCAACAAAACCGAAACCTTTTGATCTGCCGGTTTCGCGATCTGTGATTACTCTGGCAGAGTTAACTTCGCCGAATTGTTTGAATACTTGTTCCAAATCGCCTTCCCGAACCTTGTAGTTCAGGTTTCCAATGAAAATGTTCATAAAAATAAAAAAATTAAGTAATAGAAATTAGTACGCAAAGAAGTTTGAGAAGGAGTTGCTTTATTGTAAGAACGTACTAACTAGTTGGTACACTGGTACTAAAAAGAAAAATCAAAAGCAAACTTTCATTGTACGGGACAAAGTAAATCATTTAATTTGAGATACGCATCAACAAAACGGAAAAAAATATTGGTTTTGTGAAAATAATTTATTTATCCTCGTTCTTATTCAATCGGTTAGGCATTATTTTGAGAAAGAAGTTTGATATTTGAAAGAATAGAACTACTTTTGCACGCTCATGCAGCAGCTTCATGCTTTCAATAGGGCATTTAATAGTATATAATATAAACCACATAAAATTTTTGTCTAGATGAGCGTCTCAAGAAAAGACATCGATAGCGTAAATGCTATCTTAACAGTAAAGATAGGTAAAGAAGACTATCAGGATAAGGTTGAAAAAGAGTTGAAAGAGTTACGCAGAAAGGCTAAAGTACCAGGATTTCGTCCGGGAAATGTGCCTATGGGAATGATTCAGAAAATGTATGGAAAGTCAGCTCTGGCAGAACAGGTTAATAAATTGATTTCTGATGGGCTTTACGGATACATTAAAGAGAACAATCTGAACATGTTGGGCGAACCAATGCCTGTGATGGATGAAAAGAAAATAGATTTTGATACGGATGAAGTGTTTGAGTTTTCTTTTGAAATCGGATTGGCTCCTGAGGTGGATGTGGATATTGACACGAAAGATAAAGTGCCATACTACGAAATTGAGGTAACTGACGAAATGGTCGGTAAACAAGTTAAAGCTTACACTTCACGTACAGGAAAGAACGTGGTTGTGGACGGGCCTTCAATCGAAGGAGATATGATACGGGGTGACTTGGCTGAACTTGGAAAAGAAGATGGACTGAAACAGGAAGGTGTCATTGTTATGGCTTCTTATATGTCAGATGTCGTTGAGAAAGCAAAATTTGACGGAGTAAGCAAGAATCAGGAGATAACGTTTAATCCTTCGAAAGCATATAATGGAAAGGACCAGGAAATCCGTTATTTATTGCACTTGGATAAAGATGCCGATGTATCTTCATATACCAATGATTTCATGTTTAAAGTGACTGAGCTGTCCCGTTTCGAGGAAGGTCCAATGAATCAAGAGCTATTTGATCAGGCATTTGGCGCCGGTACGGTAACAACAGAAGAAGAGTTCAAAGCAAAGATCCGTGAGTCTCTGGCATTGAATATGTCTCCGGAATCTGATTATAAGTTTCTTGTTGATGTCCGTGATATCCTGAAGCGTAAAGTTGGAGACATTAAATTTCCGGATGCCTTCCTGAAACGTTTTATGGCTGCTACTGACGAAAATAAGACAGAGGAGCAGATTGAAGAGGAATATCCAAGCACTATCGAATCTTTGATTTGGCATTTGATCAAAGAAAAGCTGGTGAAGAAAAACAACCTGAAGCTGGAAGAAAATGACGTAAAAGAGTTTTCAAGGAAAGTTGCCAGAAACCAGTTTGCTCAATACGGAATGTTGAATGCTCCGGACGAGATAGTTGATAATTACACGAAGGATATGTTGAAAGACCAAAAAACGTTTAACAACATTGTAGAACGTGCTATCGAGGAGAAACTGATTGACTTGTTGAAGGGTAAAGTTACTCTTGTCAAGAAGACTGTTTCAATGGAAGAGTTTCATGCATTAGCGACAGCAGAAAGTAAGTAAATAAAAAAGAAATGAACGATTTCAGGAATTACGCTACAAAACATGCCGGGGTGAATGGGCTGGTATTTGACCAGTATACCTCTCAAATCACAAGTTCGCTGACACCTTATATATTAGAGGAACGTCAGTTGAATGTGTCTCAGATGGATGTTTTTTCACGTCTGATGATGGATAGAATCATATTTCTGGGTACAGCGATTGATGATCAGGTGGCTAATATTATTCAGGCTCAACTTCTTTTTCTGGATTCTTCTGATCCGGGGAAAGATATCTCTATCTATCTGAATACTCCGGGTGGATCGGTATATGCCGGATTAGGTATTTATGATACGATGCAATTTATCGGATGTGATGTCTCTACCATTTGCACAGGGATTGCAGCTTCTATGGGTGCTGTGTTACTTGTTGCAGGAACAAAAGGCAAACGCTCTGCTCTAAAACATTCACGGGTGATGATCCATCAACCGCTGGGTGGCATGCAGGGGCAGGCTTCCGATATGGAGATTACAGTGCGCGAGATTCAAAAACTGAAACATGAACTTTATACGATCATTGCAGATCACTCTGGCAATCCGTATGAGAAGATTGAAAAAGATTCGGATCGTGATTACTGGATGATTGCGGAAGAGGCAAAAGAATATGGTATGATTGATAAAGTCTTAGTACGAGAAATTAAAAAATAAGAATGGCGAAAACAGCCCAAAATATTGATCGTTGCAGCTTTTGTGGAAGAGCACGGAATGAGGTTCATTTGTTGATTTCCGGAGTAACGGGGAATATTTGCGATGAATGTGCTGAAAGGGCGCATGAAATTATTCGTGAAGAAAAGCCCAAAAAGAACGCTCTGAATCTGAAGATGGATGAACTTCCCAAACCAATTGCTATAAAGAACTTCTTGGACCAGTATATTATTGGTCAGGATGAGGCTAAAAAACATATTTGCGTAGCAGTATACAATCATTACAAACGCTTGCTTCAGAAAGATACCAAAGATGAGGTCGAGATTGAGAAATCAAACATCATCATGGTTGGAACAACTGGAACAGGTAAAACGTTGATTGCTAAGACAATTGCACGTATGTTGAATGTGCCGTTTACTATTGTAGATGCAACGGTACTGACAGAAGCCGGTTATGTAGGGGAGGATATTGAGAGTCTTCTTACGCGTCTTTTGCAAGTTGCCGATTATAATATAGCATCTGCAGAACGGGGTATTGTTTTTATTGATGAGATTGATAAGATTGCCCGAAAAGGAGATAACCCTTCCATTACCCGCGATGTAAGTGGAGAAGGGGTGCAGCAGGGATTGCTCAAATTACTTGAGGGCTCTGTTGTTAATGTGCCTCCTCAGGGAGGTCGGAAGCACCCCGATCAGAAGATGATTCCGGTGGATACGAAGAACATCCTTTTTATCTGTGGAGGAGCATTTGATGGGATCGATAAGAAAATAGCATCTCGCTTGAATACACGTGTGGTAGGCTATCGTTCTGCTGATAATTCAGCTCGGATTGACCGTGATAACCTGATGAAGTATATTCTTCCGCAGGACTTGAAGGCTTTCGGCCTGATTCCTGAGATTATTGGCAGGTTGCCGATACTGACATTCTTGAATCCGTTGGATAGGCATGCTCTTCGTCAGATATTGACAGAACCTAAAAATTCAATTATCAAGCAATATATCAAGTTGTTTGAAATGGATGGTGTAAAGCTTGATTATTCAGAGGATGTATTTGAATATATCGTCGATAAGGCCATTGAATACAAATTGGGTGCTCGCGGCTTGCGTTCTATTGTTGAGCATATTATGATGGATGCAATGTTTGAAACCCCCTCGTCTGATGAAAAAGATTTGTTTGTGGACTTAGAGTATGCAAAGAGTCGCGTGGAACAGTTCCAGACTATATTGGTTGGGACGGAAGATAAAAACTGAAAATAATAAGGAATAAGCAAGGATATATCAAAACTTGTATTTAACTTTGTTCTTGACCTAGAGGATTTGAGTGAGAAAAATTATCTTTGCATTATGACTCAGAAAGTCGATTTAACAAAAGAACTTAAGAAATACTTTGGCTTTGATACATTTAAAGGAAATCAGGAAGCTGTTATCCGTAATGTGATTGAAGGTCGGGATACTTTTGTTCTGATGCCTACCGGTGGAGGTAAATCATTATGCTATCAGCTTCCATCTTTGATGATGGAGGGTACTGCGATTGTTATTTCTCCATTAATTGCTTTGATGAAGAATCAGGTGGATGCTATGCGTCACTTCAGTGAAGAAGATGGTGTTGCTCATTTTCTTAACTCATCATTAAATAGAGCAGCCATTGAACAGGTGAAAACTGATATTAAGTCTGGTAAAACCAAGTTGCTGTATGTGGCTCCGGAATCACTTACTAAACAAGAGAATATTGATTTCCTTAAAAAAATAAAGATTTCTTTTTATGCTGTGGATGAGGCTCACTGTATTTCTGAATGGGGACATGATTTCCGTCCGGAGTACCGTCGGATTCGTCCTATTATAAATGAAATCGGTCAGGCCCCTTTGATCGCTCTGACTGCTACTGCTACACCGAAAGTGCAGCATGATATTCAGAAAAATATAATGATGATGAATGCGGCGGTCTTTAAATCATCATTCAACCGCCCGAATCTTTATTATGAGGTGCGGCCCAAAATGAATGATATCGATAAAGAGATAATCAAGTTCATCAAAACGAATGAAGGTAAGTCGGGTATTATCTATTGCTTGAGTAGAAAAAAAGTAGAGGAACTTGCCGCTGTATTGCAGGTCAACAACATTAAGGCGATAGCTTATCATGCCGGAATTGATTCGCAGACACGATCTCTCAATCAGGATGCTTTTCTAATGGAGGAAATTGATGTGATTGTTGCGACTATTGCCTTTGGTATGGGAATTGATAAACCTGATGTTCGTTTTGTCATTCATTATGATATTCCTAAGAGTCTCGAGGGGTACTATCAGGAGACAGGACGTGCGGGAAGAGATGGGGGAGAGGGAATTTGTCTGACGTTCTATTCAAATAAAGACTTGCAGAAACTAGAGAAGTTCATGCAAGGTAAACCGATTGCCGAACAGGAAATTGGCAAACAGTTGCTGGCAGAAACAGCAGCTTACGCAGAATCTTCTGTGTGTCGCCGGAAAATGTTGTTACATTATTTCGGTGAAGAATATACCGAAGATAATTGCTCAAATTGTGATAATTGTTTAAACCCCAAGGTGCAGGTGGAAGCTAAAGAGCTATTGATTACCGTTCTGGAAACGATAATCGCTTTGAAAGAAAAATTCAAGCAAGATTATGTAATAGATATTCTCTTAGGAAGAGAGAACTCGGAAATTTTGTCATACAATCATGAGGACCTGGAGGTGTATGCTTGCGGACAAGATGAGGATGAAAAGACATGGAATGCCGTTATTCAGCAAGCGTTGATAGGAGGATATCTTGATAAGGATATCGAAAACTATGGGTTGCTGAAATTAACAGCGGAAGGAAAAAAATTTCTTAAAGAACCGAAGTCATTTAAGATTTCAGGAGATCATGACTTTGAAGAAGAAGAGGAGGATACTCCGATAAAAGGAGGTGCTGCTTGTGCAGTTGATCCTGCTTTGTATTCAATGCTGAAAGATCTTCGTAAGAAGATTGCAAAGAATTTGGATTTACCTCCTTATGTGATATTTCAGGACCCGTCCCTTGAAGCTATGGCGACCACTTATCCGACAACGATAGAGGAACTTCAGAATATTCCTGGCGTGGGAAGTGGAAAGGCTAAAAGATATGGTAAGGAGTTTGCCGCGCTTATCAAGAAACATGTAATTGAAAATGAGATTGAACGACCGGATGATCTGAGGGTACGTTCTGTGGCTAATAAGTCAAAGATGAAAGTATCTATTATTCAGGGTATCGACCGGAAAATAGCCTTAGATGATTTGGCTTTCTCTAAAGGACTTGAGTTCGGCGAACTTCTGGATGAGATTGAGGCAATTGTTTATTCTGGTACGAGGATCAATATTGATTATTTCTTGCATGAAGTAATGGATGATGATCAGATATTAGATGTATTCCAGTATTTTAAAGAGTCTCAAACGGATGATATTAATGTTGCCATTGAAGAGCTAGGAAATGATTACTCAGAAGAAGAGATTCGAATGGTTCGTATTAAGTTTATATCAGAAATGGCAAACTGATATTTCCTTGTGAAATATAGGAATCCGCAAGTTACTTGCGGATTTTTTTCTTTCTCAACGGCTTAGAAGGGCATTTTAAGGTTTATGTTTAGTCTCGTTTGGGGAAAGGATGACTTTAACAAAAAAGAATCAATAAAGGAATGCTCTATTCGCTATTTTTTGTATCTTGCGGTGTTGTAAAGTAGTATAATATTTTCTTTACCAAGTAATAACAAAATGCTATGAGTTATCTGAGATTTGATAAAGTAACAATGCTGAATCTTGAAGAAACATTGTATAAGGAGATTTTGCGAACTAATCGATCCGGGGCTTATCATTGTACTACAATCGTAGATTGTAATACGAGAAAATATCATGGATTATTGGTGATTCCTATACCTGAATTGGATGATGAGAACCATGTGTTGCTCTCCTCTTTGGATGAAACCGTTATTCAGCATGATGTGCCCTTTAATTTAGGTTTGCATAAATATCAGGGTGACAACTATAGTCCCAGAGGACATAAGTATATCCGCGAATTTGACTGTGACACAGTTCCTCGTACTTTATATCGTGTAGGTGGTGTCATTTTGTCGAAAGAGAAGCTATTTATTTCACATGAAAACAGGATTTTGATTCGCTATACATTGTTGGATGCTCATTCTCCAACAACACTTCGTTTTAACCCTTATCTGGCTTTCCGAAGTGTTCGGATGTCTTGCTGTGAAAATAATAATGTGAATAAAGAGTATAACGAGGTTGAGAATGGTATTCGAACAAGAATGTATGAGGGATATCCGGATTTATTCATGCAATTCAGTAAGAAATGTGAGTTCAAGTTCTCACCGGATTGGTATCGTGGTCTTGAATATATCAAAGAACAGGAGCGAGGTTACAACTACAAGGAGGACTTGTATGTACCAGGGTACTTTGAGGTAGCTATAAAGAAAGGAGAAAGTATTGTTTTCTCTGCCGGAATCAGTGAGATCTCTACAAGAAAACTGAATACAATCTTCAATGAAGAAATAAATATTCGTCCCAAGCGAGACAGCTTCTATAATTGCCTGAAAAACTCAGCCCAACAGTTTTATTATAAAATAGGTGAGAATGAGATGTATATCCTTGCCGGTTACCCCTGGTTTAAATGTCGTGCTCGGGATCTGTTTATCTCTTTGCCTGGTACAACCCTCTCTATTGATGATCGCAATTCTTTTGAACAAATTATGGGTACTGCAATACCTGCGCTTTACAACTTCATGCAAATGAAGCCATTGGGGCGAAAGATCTATGAGATAGATCATCCAGATGTTTTGCTTTGGGCTATATGGGCAATCCAACAGTATTTTAAAGAAGTGAACGCAGAGGAATGTATTGCAATGTATGGCGAACTGCTTAAAGATATCATCGACTATATCCGAGCGAATAAACATCCTAATCTGTTGCTGCATGATAATGGGCTTCTCTATATAAATGGCAAGGAACGTGCTATTACTTGGATGAATTCAACAGTAAATGGCAAGCCTGTTGTCCCTCGTACCGGGTATGTGGTTGAAATCAATGCTTTGTGGTATAATGCTTTGAAGTTTCTTTCCGGATTGAATAAAGATCGTGATCCTGAATATTCGGATATACTGGACGACTTGGCGTTTAAGACACAGAGGTCATTTGTCAATACATTCCTGAATGGATATGGCTATCTTTATGATTATGTGGATGGAGACTATGTGGATTGGAGTGTCCGCCCAAATATGATTTTTGCAGTCTCTTTAGATTATTCTCCATTGGATAGGATGCAACAGAAAACGGTACTGGATGTAGTGACGAGAGAACTACTGACTCCCAAAGGTATTCGCTCTTTGAGTCCTAAAAGCACTGGCTATAATCCATATTATGTGGGAACACAGATTCAACGTGATTATGCATATCATCAGGGAACTGCATGGCCATGGTTATGTGGTGCATATCTTGAGGCTTATCTTAGGATCTATAAAATGAGTGGATTGGCTTTTGTGGAGCGTACGCTGATTGGGTTTGAAGAAGAGATGAAAAGCCACTGTATTGGTTCAATTCCCGAAGTTTTTGATGGGAATCCACCTTTCAGAGGAAGGGGGGCTATTTCGTTTGCAATGAGTGTAGCTGGTGTGCTGCGTGTATTGAAACTTTTGAAGAAATATAAAAACAACTAATGTGAGTATGAAAGCATTAATGTTTGGATGGGAATTTCCTCCCCATATTTTAGGTGGTTTGGGTACTGCCAGTTTTGGATTGACCAGAGGTATGGCTATGCAAAATGACATGGATATCACTTTTGTTATTCCGAAACCCTATGGGGATGAAGATCAGAGTTTTCTAAAGATTATTGGAGCTTGTAACGTACCAGTAAATTGGAGGGACGTTAATTATGATCAGGTGAAACGAAAAATAGGTAACACAATGGATCCGGAGCTCTATTATAAGTTAAGAGATCATATCTATGCAGACTTCAGTAGCGTTTATACGAATGAATTGGGTTGTATAGGTTTTTCCGGTCGTTATCCGGATAATTTGCTTGAGGAGATTAATAACTATTCGATATGTGCGGGTGTTATTGCACGGACCATGGATTTTGATGTGATTCATTCCCATGATTGGTTAACTTATCCTGCAGGTATTCATGCAAAGATGGTTACAGGGAAGCCGCTTGTGATTCATGTGCATGCGACGGATTTTGATCGCAGTAGGGGAAATGTAAATCCTCAAGTATTTGCAATCGAGAAGAACGGAATGGATTATGCAGATCATATCATTACAGTAAGCAACCTAACCCGAGATACCGTAATCAATAAGTATCATGTTGATCCCAGAAAGGTTACGACTGTACACAATGCTGTTGAACCCGTCAGTAAAGAGATCCAGAATATTATGCCAAACAAGAACCCCAAAGAAAAGGTTGTTACTTTCTTGGGACGTATCACCATGCAAAAGGGACCAGAATATTTTGTAGAGGCTGCTGCCAGAGTGTTGCAACGTTCAAAGAATATTCGTTTCGTAATGGCTGGCAGTGGAGATAAGATGGTTGAGATGATTGATCTGGCAGCTCGTCGAAAGATAGCGGACAGATTTCATTTTACTGGTTTTCTGAAAGGAAAACAGGTTTATGAGATGCTCAAATCGAGTGATGTTTATGTAATGCCGTCTGTGTCTGAACCGTTTGGCATTTCTCCTCTTGAAGCGATGCAAGTAAGTGTTCCGACAATTATTTCCAAACAATCTGGATGTGCTGAGATATTGATGAATGCCATAAAGCTTGATTATTGGGATATAGATGGAATGGCCGATGCCATATATTCGATATGTACCTATCCCGATATGGCTGAATTTCTTCAGAAAGAAGGGAAGAAAGAGGTGGACAATATCAAATGGGAATATGCTGGTAACAGGGTTCGTGCTATTTACGACAAGGTACTAAAATCTTAATTATTCGTTTAGAAATTATTATATACTTACATTATATGAAAACTATTTGTTTCTATTTTCAGATTCATCAACCCTTTCGACTGAAGAGATATCGTTTCTTTGATATAGGGAAAGATCATTATTATTATGATGATTTTAATAATGAAAATATTATAAGAAGAATAGCAGATCGCTCTTTTGTCCCGGCTAACCAACTGATGCTTGATATGATTAAAGCATCAGAAGGGAAATTCAGGTTTGCTCTTTCTATTTCGGGCATTGCATTAGAACAACTTCAGGTGTATGCTCCCGAGGTAATCGACGGTTTTAAAGAACTTGCTAAGACAGGCTGTGTCGAGTTTCTCGGCGAAACATATGCGCATTCTCTGGCATCATTGAAGGATACAGAGGAATTTGTCGAACAAGTGAAACAACATGCTGAGACCATAAAAGAGTTGTTTGGACAAACCCCGACCGTTTTTCGAAATACAGAGTTGTTTTATTCGGATGATATTGGGTCTGTTGTTTCTTCTCTCGGGTATAAAGGAATGATTACTGAAGGTGCAAAACATCTTCTGGGATGGAAGAGCCCCAATTATCTTTATGCTTCTTCTCCTAGTCCGGAACTTAAATTATTGCTGAGAAACTATAAGTTAAGTGATGACATTGCATTCCGTTTTTCGAATACTCATTGGAATGAATATCCTCTGACTGCAGATAAGTTTATCGGTTGGATAGCCGCTACTCCGGAATCGGAGCAGGTTGTCAACTTGTTTATGAATTATGAGACATTTGGAGAACTTCAAGGTAGAGAATCCGGGATTTTTGAGTTTATGAAGGTTCTACCTCGTTTTGCTGCTGAGAATAAGATTTCTTTTTCTACCCCTTCAGAGGTAGTTGGCAAACTAAAGTCTGTGGCAGAAATCCCGGTCCCATATCCTGTATCTTGGGCTGATGAGGAACGTGATACGACCAATTGGTTGGGTAATCAGTTGCAGAATGCTGCTTGTAGCAAACTCTATAGTATAAGTGAACGTGTTCGTCTAATTGAAGACCTAAGAATCAAACAAGATTGGATGTATCTGCAGTGTAGTGATCACTTCTATTATATGAGCACTAAACATTCTTCGGATGGATCTTTAAGAAATTATTTCAGTCCGTATGATAATCCATATGATGCATTTACCAATTATATGAATGTATTGGGCGATTTTATTACCCGGGTAGAAGCTCAGTATCCCTCTTCGATTGAGAATGATGAATTGAACTCTTTACTTTCAACAATTAAGAATCAAGGTGAGGAGATCGTTTCTCTTGAGAAAGAAATAAAGAAACTGAAAGCATCTAAAAGCAAAGAAAACGATACTAAAGAGACTGGCATCAAGAAAACTGGCACCAAGA
>DATCIB010000227.1:0-2745 GCA_036508045.1 Bacteroidales bacterium | reverse complement strand
AGTGAGGAAAAAGCCAAAATCTTAAGTTGGTTTTTCAAGACAGGGAAAGGTCAATATGGCGAAGGGGACTTATTTCTCGGAATCACTGTTCCGGAAAACAGAATGATCGCAAAGCACTATATAAACACCTCGCTTGAAGAGTTGAATATATTAATCTCAGATCCTTACCATGAAGTTCGTTTCTGCGCGCTGCTCATTCTGGTCGAACAGTTTAAAAAACAGAAAGAAAACAGAGAGGAGATCGTCAACTTCTACTTAAACCACACTCAATACATTAACAACTGGGATCTGGTGGACTTATCTTGTCCCTCGATACTTGGCAACTACTTACTTGACAAAGAGCGTTCTCTGCTGGATAAACTGATCGAGAGTAAGCTCCTCTGGGAGCAACGCATTGCAATCGTGACGACCTTGACTCTTATTCGCAAAGGAGACCTGGATGATATCTTCAGACTTGCAGAAGTCGTGCTCTACCACCCGCACGATTTGATGCAAAAGGCCACCGGCTGGATGCTTCGCGAAGCTGGAAAGAAAGACAAAGAACGTCTCTGTGATATTTTGGAAAAGTACCACACTACAATGCCGCGTACGACTTTGCGTTATGCAATAGAAAAGTTTGATGCAGGTGAGCGCGCCTATTATATGCAAAAACCAAGCAAAGAAGTGTAGCATCGTTATTGTATTTTTTTGAAGAGTAGCATTGGCTGAAAAAACATACGGTTCGGGCTCAGATTTCATCCAATAGTTTTTCCTAAATCATTTAGATGTTTTTACAAAAACTATTGAATGAAATTGCAAAGTCTTCTATATGTTTTTTCAAAGCCTTCCCTTTAAAATTAAAGAACTGTTCTTTTGGCTGACTATCAGCTAATTAATGAATTATTAAAACGTTCAAATCAGACAAAAACAAGGTTTCAGAAAGGAATGATGTGACTATCGAAGTATAAAACATCATAGGCTTATTGTCTATTTCTCAATATATGAAGCAGTCTTTTGGGTTATATGCAGCTTCCTTCAAAAGTTATAAACAAGAAACTTCCAAGAGAGCACAGCCGCAATATCCAATCTTTACACTTTAGTCTCACATTGAATGTGTAACAAAAATGATGACAGGAGATAAGGTCAAAAGTTTACAGACATCGCATACATTCACTACATTAGCGAGTTAGATACTTTCTTGTTAGCATGGAAAAATATATCTTTGCAGTACTTTTTACAGAAATAATAAATCACATTGATACAGATGGAAAAAATATTTAATAGAACTACCGTCACAACAGCCCTTCCCTATGCCAACGGACCCGTACATATCGGACATTTAGCCGGCGTTTATGTGCCTGCTGATATTTATGTACGCTACCTCCGTTTGAAAAAGAGGGATGTTCTCTTCATCGGAGGATCAGATGAGCACGGAGTTCCTATCACTATCAAAGCAAAACGTGAAGGAGTAACACCACAGGATATTGTAGACCGCTATCACAGCATCATCAAGAAATCATTTGAAGATTTTGGTATTACTTTTGACATCTATTCCAGAACAACCTCCAAGACGCATTACGAACTAGCCTCTGAGATGTTCAAGACCATCTACGAGAAGGGTGGATTCATTGAAAAAACCTCTGAACAATATTACGATGAGGAGGCTCAGACATTCCTCGCAGACCGCTACATCACGGGTACTTGTCCTCATTGCAACAGCGAAGGCGCCTACGGTGACCAATGCGAACACTGTGGCACGTCATTGAGCCCAACCGATCTGATCAATCCGAAATCGGCTATCAGCGGAAGAGTTCCGGTCATGAAAGAGACCAAGCACTGGTTCCTGCCCCTCGATAAGCACGAAGAATGGCTCCGTCAATGGATTCTGGAAGAGCACAAAGAGTGGAAAAACAATGTATACGGTCAATGTAAGTCCTGGCTGGATATGGGTTTACAACCTCGTGCGGTAAGCCGTGACCTGGACTGGGGTATCCCTGTGCCGATAGAAGGAGCAGATGGCAAAGTGTTGTATGTCTGGTTTGACGCTCCTATCGGCTATATCTCCAATACAAAGGAACTGCTTCCTGATAGTTGGGAGAAGTGGTGGAAAGAGGAGGATACCCGTTTGATTCACTTCATCGGTAAAGATAATATCGTATTTCATTGCATCGTTTTTCCTGCCATGTTGAAAGCTGAAGGTTCGTTTATCCTTCCGGATAATGTCCCTGCCAATGAGTTTCTCAATCTGGAAGGGGATAAAATATCCACTTCTCGCAACTGGGCTGTGTGGCTGCACGAATATCTGATTGATTTCCCTGACAAACAGGATGTGCTTCGCTATGTACTTACTGCCAATGCTCCGGAAACAAAAGACAATGACTTTACCTGGAAAGATTTTCAGGCTCGCAACAACAACGAACTGGTTGCCATATTCGGCAACTTCATCAATCGGGCACTCGTGTTGACTCAGAAGTATTTTGATGGGAAAGTACCTGCCATAACGGGCATGGCAGAGGTTGACACGGATGTTTTTGCGCAGATCGTCGTACTAAAGGATAAGATTGAAGAGAATTTGGAAAACTTCCGTTTCCGTGATGCATTAAAAGAAGCGATGAACGTGGCTCGTATTGGTAATAAATATCTGGCAGATATGGAGCCCTGGAAGCTCGCAAAGACAGATATGGATCGTGTAGCCACCATTCTGAACATATCCTTACAGATAGCGGCCAACCTGACTATCGCTTTCGAACCATTTCTGCCGTTTAC
>DATCIB010000226.1:0-18336 GCA_036508045.1 Bacteroidales bacterium | reverse complement strand
CGAAACATACGTTTGGTCACATTCATCGCACTCTCCATCCCGATTTCTGTTCTTTCAGCATTCAACCTCTTCTATGCATTTGGGATTACCATTAACAGTTTGACGTTGATTGGTATTGCGCTTGCCATAGGTATGTTGGTTGATAACAGTGTAGTGGTTCTTGAGAATATCTACCGACTCTCATCACGCGGTTACCCTCCCGAAAAAGCAGTTACCCAAGGCACTAAGGAGGTATGGCGTTCCATTCTCGCATCAACCCTCACTACCATCACAGTCTTTCTCCCCTTTGTCTTCTCAGATGAAGTAATGATACGTCTGTTAGGTGAACACATCGGTGTCTCAATTATCTCCACTCTCATCTTCTCATTGTTGGTCGCTTTACTTTTCATACCGATGGCAACTTACGTCATGTTGAAAAGCAATAAAGGGAAAAGCGTTTTCTATGAGAAATTATCCATCAATGAAAGACCGGTTCAGATTTACACCGTCCTATTAAAAACCAGTCTCCGTAATCCGGGATATACGATTACCGGAGCAGTAGTTGCTCTCATCTGTACCTTAATGCTGGCATTATCTATCAACAATGATACCAACAAACAGGTCAGTAGTAACCGGATCAATGTCACAATCACCATGCCTACCGGAAGTACGTTGGAAAATACGGATAATATGGTAAAATCCATGGAAGCCCGTCTCGACAGTTTTCCTGAAAAAGAAGATGTGACCTGCCGGATTCAAGAAGAAGAAGCATCCATTAGCATCACCCTTCTGGAGAATTATGAAAAGATTGCAGGCCGCTCAATATCTACCATTCTTGCTGATGTGACGAAACGGATGAATGTAAGTGAAAATATTTATGTCACTGTTTCTGCCGGAAGCAGCGGAAATTCCGGAAATAGTGCCTCGAGTGCTATGAACGGGTTTATGAGTTTGTTGGGTATTGGTGATAACTCTGAAAAAATCATCGTCAAAGGCTCCGACTATGAGACCATGGTTCTCGTAGCCAATGACCTGCGTTACTTCCTCACACAGATGGAATTCATCGGTTCAAGTAACACCACTTTCAGTGGCAGACAACGGGAGATACAGCTTGGGTTTGACCCAATCCTTCTATCCTCCTATAACATCAGCCGGCAGAACATCACATCCGGACTAAGTTCTCTGAATAAAGAGTTGAGCACTGGAACAACGCTAAAACTTGGTGAGGATGAATACGACATCGTCATAAAGGATGACTTGACCAAAGAAGAGGAAGAAAAACTGGCTCAGCAACGCAATAAGACAGTGGACGATTTACGCCAGGTAATGATACCCGACGCCAACAGCGGACTACACCAATTACAGCAGATTGCCTCTGTGAAATATTCGCGTGGAACAGCAGAAGTCGTACGTGTAAACAGAGATCGTCAAATCACCGTCTCATACAGTATCGCTCAGAGCGAAGACCTTCCAAAAAGTGTTTTAGAAGGATACCAGGCTCAAGTGGATCAGTTAGTTGAAGACTACAATTTGCCGGCAGGCATTGCCTTGCAGGTTGATCGTGAGAAAGATTCGATGGCAGAATTTGAGTTTCTCATCATAGCATCTCTGATATTGATCTTCATGATTCTTGCTTCGGTATTCGAATCAGTAGTAACTCCATTCGTTCTCATGTTTTCTATTCCACTCGCAGCTATAGGTTCGCTACTTGCCCTAATTATCACCGGCAATAGTTTGCTGAATGCAAATACTATGATTGGCTTCCTGATCTTACTTGGAGTGGTTGTCAATAATGGTATCTTACTGATCGACTATGCGAATATCCTGCGAAAGAGAGGATACACGCGAAATCGCGCTATGATTACCAGCGGCTTTGCCCGAATGCGTCCAATTCTGATTACCTCTATTACCACTTGTATTGCCTTGTTGCCAATGGCCATGGGTGATGATGAATACGCTGGAGCCATCGGTGCACCGTTTGCTATAACTGTGATTGGTGGGCTCTCATTCTCAACACTGCTGACACTCGTCCTAGTCCCTACTGTTTATATCTCGATGGAGAACATTCTGAAATGGTATAAGGAATTGAATCACGCATTACATGCGTTGCACCTTGCAGTATTCGTAGCAGGTATCTTTTATATCTGGCTTCGCATTGATGGTATTTTCTATCAGTTGCTCAATTTCATGCTTCTCGTCACCCTGATACCGGGAGTTACCTATTTCATAAGTACTACAGTACGTCTGGCTAATAAGAAAGTGATATCTGAAGATGAACCGATTGTTATCACTGTCCGCAATCTGGTAAAGATTTATGACTGGCCTCACATTTTCGTTCGTCAATGGCAAAGCGGAATCCATCTGCGTGAGCGGTTAGGATTAGCAAAGAAATACCAACGTCTGTTTGACTTTTCCGGGATTCTTTGGCAGGTAGTCATCTTCACGTTTACCGGTTATCTGGCGATTATCTATCTTGACAGCAGTATGTGGATATTCTTCATGTCTGTTATCACCTGTGCAGGTTGCCTAAGCTTGTGGACGAAACTGCGTCAGTACCTTTATTTCCTGGCTGGTGCAGGTAACAAGATTGTGCATTATATTGATCGTACGTTCTATTACGGACTACCAGTAATTACGATGTTTCTACTTTACAAGAGGCTGGACAACATGCCACTCTGCATCACCATCAGTTCGCTTTGGGCATTGGGTATCATGATTCGTCAGATTTCCAATCACCTCTATGACAACGAGATCAATGTAGAACGCTTGACAGGTAAGTTTGCCGAAACACGTCGCACATTCTATACGATCATCAAGAGTATTCCTATTATCGGAAAGCGCCGCATACCTTTCAAAGCTCTTCGGGGAGTATCCTTTGATATACATACCGGCATGTTTGGTCTTCTTGGTCCTAACGGTGCGGGAAAATCTACTCTGATGCGTATTGTTACCGGTATTCTTGAACAGAGTTACGGTACAATCTGGATTAACGGAATGGATACAAAGAAGTACCGTGAGGAATTACAAAGTCTGATCGGATTTCTCCCACAAGAGTTTGGAACTTACGAAACCATGTCAGCATGGGATTACCTTGATTATCAGGCTATCCTCAAAGGCCTCATGGATTCAAAAGTGCGCAACGAACGATTGGAGTACGTACTTAAGGCTGTTCATTTGTACGAAAAACGGGATGCAAAGATCAACTCATTCTCCGGTGGTATGAAACAACGTATTGGTATTGCTCTTATCCTGCTCCACTTGCCCCGAATTCTAGTGGTCGATGAACCTACCGCAGGACTTGATCCTAGAGAGCGTATACGATTTCGTAACCTGCTCGTCGAACTGAGCCGCGACCGTATTGTAATTTTCTCAACGCACATTATTGAAGATATCGCCAGCAGTTGTAATCAGGTAGCTGTCATTAACAAAGGTGAACTGAAATACTATGGAAAACCGACTGATATGATTTATCTGGCTCATAACAAAGTATGGACATTCGACATCGCTCCAGAAAAATTTGAAACGCTCGATCCGCGACTGATTGTCAACCATATGCAAGATGGGAATATGCTTAGTGTGCGCTACATCTCCAACGAATGTCCTCAGCCAGATGCAATGCGTGCAGAGCCTAATCTGGAAGATGCTTATCTATGTTTATTAAAGAACTTATAAAGAATTTGATATGAATCTCATACAAGTGACAAAAACGATAGGCAAACTAGCCTCCTTCAATATGAAGATTATCTTTGGGGGAAAGTTCCTCTGGTTCATGATTACCGGATTTCTGCTATTCTGTTACCTTATGTTTCAGACAGCATGGAATGGTAATATTCCCAATGAAGCGACTATATATGGCCAGCTTTTTCTTCCTGCTTTGCTGTTGATCTTTTATCCGGCAGTCTTTGGCATTCAGAATGATGCAGACCACCGTGTACTGGAGATTCTCTTCTGTATCCCCAATTACAAGTTCAAGGTTTGGTTCTTCCGTCTGGTGATGATTTACATCGAGATTTACTTCATCCTTGTAGTCTATGCCGGCACTGCCTATATCCTGCTCTACCCGGCCAATCCGTTTGAGATTGCAATGCAGCTGATGTTTCCAGTCCTGTTCATGGGTAACCTGGCTTTCTTCTATTCCACATTGACCCGAAATGGTAACGCGACGGCTGTATTGATTATTATTACAAGTATTATCTTACTGTTCATGGCTTCAGCCTTTTTCAATAATTCAATGTGGAACATATTTCTAAATCCCTTTGAAGTTCCTACTAATATACATCCTGCTATCTGGGCGGAGACTCTTTTTAATAACCGTCTCTTCCTCATCATCAGCAGTCTGGTTTTTATCATGTTGGGCCTTTTTAACCTCCAGAAACGGGAGAAGTTTCTCTGATCCTCGTCCTTTACGGGTTCATCTGAGGGAAATAAAAAAGCGGTTGTCTCAAGTAGACAACCGCTTTTTATTGATTTAAAGCAATCAATTATTTATCCTTACTAGTTTTTCTTATAGTGCTGACTTTAACATTCGCCGGTTTTGCTGCTTTAACTTTTACCTGAGCAGGTTTTGCAACAGTATTCTCCTTAGATGGAGCATCACTTAGCGCGACCTCTTCCTCCGAAGCTTCTTCTGTTTCAAAATCAACATTCTTCTCAACAAGCATATTGTACCAACCAATCAGTTTCTTGATATCCGAAGGATAAACACGAACCCGGTCAAAATCGGGAAGTACTTCACTTAGATATTTCTTCAGTTCATCGTTGGATGCCTTTGAAGAAATTGGAATCTGCTCTCCCTTCTCTTTTGCTTTGATAGCTTTTAGTACATTGCGTAGCGGTTCTTCGCCTTCTTCTTTAAAGATAGCTATATCTCCCAGCGAAACAATTTTTTCATTGGAATATGCTGGCTGACGAGATCCCGTCAAAAGAGATTCCACAATAATCATATTTTTCCCACGGGAAACCAGCCGAAACAAACCCGGCTTACCGGAAATCGATAAAATCTTTTTGAGCATAACTATTCTAACATTTTAATAATTACTATTGATAGTCTTAAGTGATGCAAAAGTACAAAGAGAGAGCGACATATCCGCCATTCGGGAGGAAAAAGTTGCAAGAATATTTCAATCTTACTTTTTGAGGGGATCAGAAAGGATAGCCTATTGCAAAATGGATAGCCATATCCCTGGTTATTATAGGGCTGAGCAATGGCCATTTGATTGCCCCATCGGCCGGATTATAAGCCTTCATGCCAAAGTCAAGACGAAGAAGGAAAAAATTAAAATCAAGGCGCACACCTAATCCATAAGATCCCGCAATTTGTTTATAAAAACTATTCAGTTCAAATACTCCACCCGGTTGTTCTGCATATTTCCGAATCGTCCAGATATTACCCATATCTATGAAAGCTGCCATTTGAAGTTTCCAGAATAATTTACTCCGATATTCTATGTTTGCATCCAGTTTGATATCACCGGATTGATTTACATAGTCTATCTGCCGGGAGACACCAGAATAGGTTCCGGGACCTAATGACCTCACAGACCAACCTCTCACACTGTTTGCTCCTCCCGAAAAGAAACGTTTTTCAAAAGGTACAATCTCCGAATTCCCATACGGCATAGCTACTCCCCCACCTATATGCAATGCCAAAGAGTTTTTATCATCAATATAGTATTGTTTGGAAAAATCAAAATACCCTTTTACATACTGCTCGTAACGTATATTAAACAGAGTATAATAGTCCTCCTTCTGGTCAAAATTCAATGTCTTTGATGCAAGCCACAAAAAGTTACCGGCAGTCTCCACGGAGGCTCTTAAGGAATGAACATCGCGGTTCTTTATTCCCGGGAGCAAACTTGAATATGAATAGCTCAAGCCACTCTTCATGATCATGTGGCTTTGGTAACTGTATTTGAGATAGGAATTATTACTCAAGAATTCTTTTTCAAAAGCATCAGAAACCCACGGAAGATAGACATAACTCAGGTCAATCAGGTCAAACACATACCGCGACTTCTGCTTTCTGTTCCATTTATATGAAAAGGCAGACGAAGCTACCGTGCGTTCAAACTCTGGTCTGGATTGTACTCCATATGCCAGCGACACTTCTGTCGAAGCATTCAGAGCCCGTTTGAAATCCCTACTAAAAAATGGGAACACAAATTTCGGAAAGGAAACCGAACTTTCAGCACCCAACTCATAATAATATTTATCAAATAAAGCACTTACATTTCCTCCCACTGATTCAAAAGCCCCACGCACTTTGAAATTAAATGTCTCAGAACCTCGGAAAATATTGCGGTGTTGATAATTTACACTTCCAGCAAACCCCAAGTCACCCGAAGTATTGGTTCCTTCCAGATTTGTAGTAAACGACTGCGAGGGTGAAAAAGCCAAAAAGATAACACAATCCAAGGTCTTTCCCTCCCGCTCCACAAAGCGAATATTCGCCGACTTCATTGCAGACAATGCCGTCAGAGAGGTATAAGTCTGCGTCACCAAACGCTCGTTGTACATTCCGCCAGGTATGATATAGCAATTATCACGAAGCAAATCTGACCTGAGATATCTGTTTCCGATATCATAGATCATTAGTTCCTTGTAGGAATGTGACTGTTTTTGTAAAAGTTCCAGTCCTTCATTCGTCAAATATTCGCTTCCGTCATCGCGAAGCGGATCAAAATTTGTCACTATATAAACATTGCTCACTATATAGCGCTGATGGAAATTTTCAGAGTTCGCCGTTAACGTATCCGGGCGAGTAGAGGTTATTCCCGGCGAACGAATATAAGCCTTCAAATCAATCTCGCGTGTCTTGTAAGTACTATCCGCAATAAAAAAGAGAGATTCTTTAGTCAGACGATAATAACCTCTTTGACGAAGATAAGAGGCTACATCCTCCCGAAATCCGTCAATTGCTTCACTGTCAAAAAGCATTCCCTTATCAATCTTCAGAACAGCTGTATCCTTGCCGATTACCTTCTGTATGGAATCATCCTGAATAACCAATGAAAAATTACGTACACGGTATGGATTATTCAGATTTACCTGATAGTTTACATTTGCTTTTTTCTTTTTGAAAGAGGTTTGCACATCTACCGAAGCATGAATATATCCCTTATTAGAAAGAGCTTTTTCCATCTTGGAAGCTACCACCTGAGTCTCTTGCTCCTTGTAAATAACAGGGGCATCCCCGGCACTGCGTAATTGCCTGTTAAGCCATTTTGTTGTATCCTTACCGGCCATATTATACATATGAAGCTGCACCTTCCAAATACCAAACAATTTAAAGTTGGGTTTGGGACGGACATAAGTCTTGAGACTCTCTGCATCCACACCATCCCCGTCTACTTTCACGGTAACGCGATTCAGGAGATATGAGCCATCGGGCACATTTTTGGTGAGACGGCAAGAAGCAAGCATCACAAGGACACAAAGAAGAAAACTAACTAAATACTTTTTGCGCATGAATGGCTATGTAAATGCAAATTGATGATTATCTTTACCGCAAAGATAATTCAATTATGCTTAGTAAAAATAAAATAAAACTGATAAAGTCTCTGGATGATAAGAAAATCCGTCAGCAAGAGTCTCTTTTTCTGGCTGAAGGGTCCAAAACGGTGAGTGACTGTCTTTCTTTCTTTTCCTGCGAACTACTTGTTGCAACTCCAGAATGGCTCTCTGACTATCATCATATCCTGAAAGTCAATGAGGTTATTGAAGCCACTCGTGAAGAAATTAGTCGTGCCAGTCTGCTTAAATCACCCCAAGAGGTATTAGCCGTTCTCCGTCAGTCAGCAGCATCTATTCCGGATGAAACGATACTAAAGGAGAAACTATCCCTTGCGCTGGATAAAGTACAGGATCCGGGCAACCTCGGCACAATTATCCGTATCGCAGACTGGTTTGGCATCACCGATATTTTCTGTTCACCGGACACTGCCGATCTCTATAATCCGAAAGTAGTGCAAGCCTCCATGGGAGCAATCTCACGCGTATCTGTTCATTATCTTCCTTTGAAACCTTTTCTTGGAAACCTGAAGGAGACATCCGTGTATGGTACATTCCTCGACGGAAAAACAATGTATGGTACTCCGCACAGCAAGAATGGAATCATTCTGATGGGAAACGAAGGAAATGGAATCAGCAGAGACTTGGAATCTGTAGTAACTCACCGTCTGTTCATCCCTAACTATCCACCGGAACGTCCCACTTCAGAATCATTAAATGTTGCTGTTGCCACCGCCATCCTCTGCGCCGAGTTCAGGAGACCCTGATTCTTTTTATCTCGCAGTCAGGTCTATGATTGAATCCTCTGCTGTTGTAATGCGTTCTACACCATGAGCAGTTACAATGTAAGTATCTTCCACTCCTACTGCTCCTACATCCGGCAACACAAATTTCGGTTCGAGTGCCAACACCATTCCTTCTTCCAGAGGATCATAAGACCGCGAAGTCAGTACGGGTAGCTCATTGATAACCAGTCCGACACCATGCCCCACGAATTTCGCCTTTTGAGCATCTCCCATGAAATAATCCGTCAGCCCATGTTGTTTAGCAATCGCCAAAGAGCTTTCGTACAGCGCATCACCGGTCACACCCGGTTTACACATCGCAGCAAGCGTATCGCGAATCTCAATCGCAACATTATGTGCCTCATATGCTTTCTCAGGTAATCGTCCAATGGAGAACGTACGTGTCTGATCGGACAGATAACCAGTAAAGTTTCCGCACATATCCACCATCACAGCCATTCCCTCTTCCAATAACGTGCCATTAGCACCTATCGGCAGTGAAGGATCAGGTCCGGCTCCACCCAATGCAAAGTCAAAAGGCGAAGGTTCAGAAGCATTCTTCCCGGCAAGTACGGATCCAAAGTAAATCTCCATGGAAGCTCCATAGATACGAAAAAGCCCCAGGTTGCCATGTAGCCGCATCGTCCGTTCAATTTCTATGGAGAGTGTCCGATCCGTCATTCCGGAATGATAGAGTGAAGGTATCTCCGAATAAGCCTCAGAGTGGCGTTTTGCCGATTCTTTCAGCAAGACCTGTTCATAAGTAGTCTTCACCGCTCGCACCTTTCGCAAGAAATTGGATCCGTTAAATATGGATGAATGTGGAAAGAGAGAGACAAGACGTACCCATTCACTTTGTGGTAGCTCCTCGCCCTCCAATAAAAGTATTGAAGGAGCAGAAATTCCTTTTTCCGCAAGTATTTCACCTATCTGCTCTGGTTTACGAATCTGGAAGATACCTTCACCAACCTGAGACGAAGGCCTTTTTACAAATAACAAGCGGTTTCCTGACAAGTCTATATAATAATAGCCCAATACAATCCTTCCCGTCGTGTAGAGCAGGTTGACATTAGTAGAAATCAGACACGCGTCTATTTTCTCTTGCTTCATCATGTTACACAGACGGGCAAGACGAATATTTAATTCTTCAGTCATTTGTCGTTGATTAATTGCATTAGATAAAGATCCTCATACCCATTCTCCCCTCTGATCCACTCCTTTAGAGTAGTACACAGGTGGAAGTTGAGTTTTGAGAAAAGTCGATAGCAAGGCACGTTGCTTGTGGGGATTTCAACATATAACTGATGAATATGAAGGTAAGAGAATGCATATTCGATAAGCAACTCCACCGTCTCAAAAGCATATCCCTTACCCTGAAAGGAGCTATCTATCATCATCCCGATGGCAGCTCTGTTATGATACGGGTCAAAGTCAAATAAGTCGATCGTCCCGATTGGCTCGTTACTTTCCTTGAGTAATACCACCATCTTCTGCTGTCTCTTCGAATAAATATCCTCACCCTCCAACTTTAAATAGTCGCGCAACAAGAAACGTGATACCGGAGCTGGCGTCGAACCATATTTCCACAGTGATGCGTCATTCTCCCAACGGTAAAACAAATCCAGATCTTCCGGTTCAGGAGCTCTGAAAGCTATCCGTTTATGATTCAGCTGATTCATCACCCATTATATTTAATTCAATTTTTATCCTTTGAGCAGAAGTCATGCAAAATGCCAAAGCTAATCCACCAATCAGTGCCATCATTAATTCCGACTTATTGCCTGAAAACAAAAACAATGATTCATTCATCACAGGAATCGAACCGATCGCCAACAGACGAAATATATAAAGGGAACTGTAACGCTCTAATCGCTGTTTCAGAGGAAGCGAGGGATCAATCTTAGCGCACATTACCTGAAACAGCTTCAGTGAAAGTGGAATTATGCCCAATGTATAAAGAACTGTGGCAGCCTGAAGTGGTACCAGAAGATCCTTTTCAATGGGCCCCACAGGAATACCAACCACCACGACAAACAGAAAATAGGCAACTTGCACGAGCAAGGCTATCATAAAAATACCCTGAAGGTTTTTTCCCTTCTTCTCAATTCGTTCAACCTCATTCATAGTAGATTGGATCTTATATCTTTAAAATATCACTAAATGGAGTACGTGCCGTAATAGATCGACCTAAGGTTACCTCATCCGTATACTCCAACTCATCACCCACAGAAACACCTCTTGCGATTACACTGACTTGCACATTCAAGGATGCTAGCTTGCGGTAGATATAAAAATTAGTTGTATCTCCTTCCATAGTTGTGCTTAAAGCCAAGATTACTTCATCTATTTTTTCTTCTTCTACCCGTTTCTTGAGACTATCTATCTGCAAATCTTTAGGTCCGATGCCATCCATCGGCGAAATCACACCGCCCAACACATGATAGAGACCTCTGTATTGACGGGTATTCTCAATCGCCATAACCTCTTTAATTGTAGCCACCACACACACTTTTGAGGAATCTCTGGATCGATCCTCACAAATATGACATACTGCACTATCCGAGACATTATGACAGACACGACAATAGCAGACATCTTTTCTCAATGAAATCAGTGCATTACCAAGTGATTCAACATCCTTCACATCCCGTTGCAAGAGGATCAAAGATAATCTTAACGCGGTACGTCGTCCAATACCTGGCAGTTTAGACAACTCAGAGACTGCGTTCTCAAGTAAGAGGGAAGGATATGTTTGCTCCATAATGTTAAATTTTGATGCAAATATAGGCAAAATAGAGCAAACACACAGCTCTTCTTCTTCTTTTTCAAGAATAAGAAAGGGGAAACGAAGCCAAAGCCTCTGTTCCCCCTTTCGTAAACCAAATAACAGATGAACTCAATCGTTTTCCTGGTGAGCAGCCTCGTACTCTTTAAGCAGTTTTTCCTGCACATCAGCAGGTACCAACTCATAGCTGGCAAACTTCATGGTGAACGATGCAGCTCCACCTGTCAGCGAACTAAGTGCAGTAGAGTAACTGGACAACTCTTTCAAAGGTACTTTCGCCATCAGCTTCTCAAAGCCTCTTTCACTCTCCATACCCATGATAATAGCTCTACGTCCTTGAAGATCACCCATCACATCACCCATCTTTTCGCCGGGTACTTGTACCACAAGATCATAGATTGGTTCAAGAATCTTTGGGCTAGCCAGCTTAAATGCTTCACTGAAGGCATTGCGTCCAGCCAGCATAAAAGAAATTTCATTGGAATCCACAGGGTGCATTTTGCCATCATAAACGATTACACGTACATCTCTGGCATAAGAACCGGTAAGTGGTCCCTGTTCCATACGAACCATAATGCCCTTCAGTATAGCCGGCAAAAAACGGGTATCAATAGCACCACCCACAATACTGTTGACAAAGACAAGTTTGCCTCCCCAATCCAAATCAAGAACTTGTGTGTCACGTACAGAGACTTTAAATTCCTGCCCATTAAATTTATACATCTCCTGGATAGGCATCCCTTCGTAATAAGGCTCGATAATCAAATGAACTTCACCAAACTGGCCTGCTCCACCCGACTGTTTTCTGTGACGATAGTCTGCACGGGCAAGTTTTGTAATTGTCTCACGATACGGAATCCGTGGCTCCATATACTGTATAGGCAACTTATCATTATTTTCAATACGCCATTTCAGAGTGCGGAGATGAAATTCTCCTTGTCCATGTACAATTGTCTGACGTAATTCTTTCGATTGTTCTACAATCCAGGTTGGATCCTCCTCCCGCATACGGGTAAGAATCGCCATCATCTTTTCAGAATCTGCTTCATTGACCGCTTTGATAGCACGTCTGTATTTTGGATCCGGGTACTTGATAAACTTAAACATATTATCTGTTCCCTTTGCATTCAAAGTATTTCCGGTCCTGACCTCTTTGAGTTTGACAGTTGCACCAATATCACCGGCTACTAGTTCATCCACCTTAATACGGTTACTTCCAGCTACACAAAAGAGTTGAGCTATCCGTTCCTTGCTGCCGCGATCCTGGTTGATCAGATCATCACCTTCTCTCACCACGCCCGACATTACCTTAAAGTAAGAAACCTCTCCAATATGCGGTTCTACTGTTGTCTTAAAGAAGAAGAGGCTCGTTGGCGCATTCTTATCAGGTGCGACCTCCACTCCATTCGTATTCAACGGTTTTGGCATATCATTCACATAAGGAACCACATTTCCCAGGAACTCCATCAGACGACGTATGCCCATGTCTTTACCTGCACATACACAGAATACAGGAAATATCGATCTTGCAGCCAAACCTTTGCGAATACCTATACGCATTTCATCCTCCGATAAGCTACCTTGGTCAAAAAATTTCTCCATCAACGATTCATCATTCTCTGCCGCAGCTTCCACCAATGCCTGGTGTAAAATCTGAGCTTTATCTTGTTCATCAGCCGGTATTTCATCAATATCAGGTACACCTCCCTCAGGCTTCCATGTAAATTTCTTCATCAAAAGCACATCGATCACAGAATTAAAACCGGGTCCACATGCAATTGGATACTGCACCGGAACTACTTTTCCGCCGCCGTAGTTTTCTTTCAATTGTTCAACGATCTGGTCATAATCAGCCTTCTCCTGATCCAACTGATTGATCACAAAGATAACAGGTTTTCCAACCTTCTCCGTGATACGAAACTGATTTTTTGTACCTACCTGAACCCCATATTGCCCATTTATGAGCATTACAGCTGTATCAGTCACATTCAACGCAGTCACTACATTTCCCACAAAATCATCGGAGCCCGGACAATCGATCAGATTCAGCTTCTTATTGTTCCATTCCACATGAAAGACTGTAGAGAAGACCGAATAGCCGTACTCCTGTTCGACGGGGAAATAGTCACTCACTGTATTTTTAGCGGCTACAGTGCCGCGCCGTTTTATCAAACCACTCTCGAAAAGCATAGCTTCCGTTAGAGTGGTTTTCCCGGCTCCAGCGCTCCCTAAGAGAGCGATGTTTTTAATTTCGTTTGCTTGATAAATTTTCATACGCCAACGTTTGATTTTATGAATTAGATTTCTTGTTGCTCCAAGTTATTTGAAAGCGTTCGCAAATTAGAAAGAATTTTTCACTAAATCCCGAACAGTACTAGTGTTTCTAAACAATGTTTTACAACATACTTTCAAACTCTCGAGTGAGACCTTCAGGCATATCGACCTTCCATGCTATCCAATCGTTCAAAATAGGATATGTGTCTGACCGGATAGAATGCTTCCACTAAAAAAGATTCTTTATTCGAAAATAAAACTAACAATATAAACAGCCTGTTTTCTTTTGAGTACCTTTGAATTCAATTCAATCACTGTTCAATCTTAGTTCAATGAAAAACCTTTACTCCAAGCTCTGCGCGATACTGCTGATAATTCCTTTCATATATTCTTGTAAGCCAATTTCAGTCAAACCTCTCGAACCGGAGCAAATCCGTATGGAAGGGGAATTACGCGCCAGAATTGAAAAGAACTTCGACCGTCTGGAAGAAGAAAAATACCAACCGGGGAATGTCTTTCTAACTGATGCTCAATCGGGTGGATGGCCGGGAGATACAGAAGGTCGTACAATACTCGGGCTCATCAAAGATGCCCGCGCTTCAGGTCGCTCTCCGCTTTACCTGCAAGAAATTATCGATCTTATACCTTCTCATCTGAACAAAAAAGGATACATGGGCACGATCTATCCCGGAAAAATGAACGAGCAACAGCTCTCCGGAAATGGTTGGATGCTTCGCGCACTCTGCGAATACTATGCGTGGAAGAATGATCCTAAAACACTTACACTGATCAACACGATCGCAGACAGTCTATTTGTTACCGGAAAAGGATATTATGCGCGGTATCCTATTGATCCACAAAAACGCATTCAGGGAAAAGGAGTCGAATCAGGAAACACGATTCAAAGTGAAGGTGAGTGGATGCTCTCCACAGACATTGGATGTCTGTTTATTGGGATGGATGGAGCCATTCAAGCCTACAAATACCATCGCACTCCTCAACTGAAAGCTGTGATTGAGGAGATGATCGAGCGCTTTCTGGAGATCGACCTCATCGGCATCCGTGCTCAGACGCACGCAACCCTCACCGCATGTCGCGGCCTCATCCGATATGCTGAAATCACCGGCCGTGATTCCTACATACAAGAAGCGGAAAAGAGATGGAAGCTCTATCTCTCGGACGGTATGACAGAAAACTTTGAGAATTACAACTGGTTTGACCGTTTCGAGACTTGGTCTGAACCTTGTGCCATAGTCGATTCATACCTATTGGCTGTACAGCTTTGGCAACACACCGGCAATCCAAGCTATAAGGAAATGGCGGAATATATCTACTATAATGCGCTTTCTCACACCCAAAGATGGAATGGAGGCTTCGGATGCGACAACTGTCCCGGAAAAGTTTCCGGCAACTCTCTTCGTGTCCATGCAGACGAAGCCCACTGGTGTTGCACAATGCGTGGTGGTGAAGGATTGGGCAGTGCCGCCAACTTTGCTTGTTTCCAGAGATCCCGCACCCTACTCATCCCTTTTTATCAGTCGTGTGTGTTTGAAGCAACGATTGGTGAAGGAACGGTCAATATCACTGAAGAGAGCAGTTACCCTTCAGAAGGAAAGGTTAGTTTCTTTTTTACCAGTAATACCGCCGGAAATATCACACTTAAACTATCCGCACCAAGCTGGACCAAAAAGCACCAGTTGTTTTTCAACAATGAATACATTCCATGCCAGGTAAATAATGGATTTATCACGCTTACCCACGATTTTGTAACAGATGATAAGATTGAACTTCTGTTTGATCAGAAATTTACTATCTCCGGGGGGCTCAATAAGCAAAACACAGACTCGTCACAGGTACGGATTTTCTATGGTCCGCTGTTGCTGGGATACGAAGGAAAGGAAGAACTGCAGATCGATCCTAAAGACATTATTGAACGATTAGAAGACGGCACTTTTCAGATAAAAGGCAAAAATACGCCGCTCAGTCCGGTCTATCACTTCATGGACCGCAAGGTTTGGAGCGATAGCGGATACCAAAAGCAAATTTTGTTTCGAAGAAAACGATAGAGAAACCAGAGAATAATCTTTCCATTTTTGCTACCTCTTTCATCCATAGTGAGAAAGAGGTAGTCTTTTGTTGTCTGATTATTTATCACTTTTTTTGCACACTTATGTTTATTTAATATCTTTGCCGACAGAAAGTACTGGATTTTCAACCTTTAACTACCTGAATTATCATGAAGAAGTTTATCAGTCAGCCTATTTTATCACTATTACTGCTTCTCATTATGTTGGTACCAATGGGCGCATCAGCCCAACGAATCCAACAAACTTCCGGACGGGGTGTTGTAGCAGTCAACAATGGTACAACGGTTACAATCACCTGGCGTAAACTTGCACAGGAACCGGCAAAAGCCACCTACAATATTTACAAGAAACTATCCGGAGCCGCCGATTACACATTGCTCAACCCTACTCCACTGAGTGTCACAAACTACCAGACGACTACCTCCACAGTGCCGGGCAACTGTTTGCTCGCTGTTAAGGCAGTCATCAACGGCATTGAACAACCGATGAGTCTCCCGTTCCTGTTTGTGTACCGTGATTTGCGCAGCCGTTTCCTGGACATTACCTATGATAATTTCCTACCTAACACCGACTACACCACCAAGTTCGTATGGCCGGCAGATCTTGACGGTGATGGAGAATATGACTATGTGGTAAGCCGTCTGACCCTCACCGGTGGTACAGATAAGATTGAAGCATACACCCGTCAAGGTCAGAGACTTTGGACCGTGGACATGGGACCAAACGTCAGCATCTGTGACGGTCAGGACGATATGGTCATTGCTTATGACATGGACTGTGACGGCAAATCTGAAGTAGTCATCAAAAGCAGCGATGGCACCCGTTTCTGGGACAAAACCAACGGAAACTGGGGTACCTGGCTGCTCGGAAGCAGTGACGGTGATACCGACCATGATGGTCTGATCAATTATGCCACCCAAGGCGTTAAGAATCCGCCTCAGTATATCACCGTCATCGACGGGGAAACCGGAGCCGAACAATCCACCATCGAGATGAATTACGCCTCGGTAACCGATGGTTCAGACACATATACCCGTTCCAACAAGTCCGCCTATCTGGGTGGCGCTGATTACAGCAACCTCAATGGACACATGGGCATCGCCTACCTGGATGGAAAGCATCCTTCGGTGGTCATGGAATATCTCGTACGTACCACAGACAAGACCCATCATAACTATGTTTCTGCGTGGGGCTATCGTTTTGTCAACGGCAAACCGACCACGTGGGGAGAGAAATTTCCAACCTGGAGCCGTAACAACAAATCTCCGTGGCCGGCAGAGTTCCACCATATACGGATCGGTGATGTCGATCTCGACGGCTATGACGAGATGCTCGAAGGAGGCTATGCCGTAGACCATGACGGTGACATGCTCTTCAGTGCCGGCATCTCCCACGGCGACCGTTTCCGGGTCGGCGATATCAATCCTGATCGTCCCGGACTTGAGACTTTTGCTATTCAGCAAAACGCAGGCGACATGCTCGGTATGATCCTTTACGATGCAGCCACCGGTTCGGCTCTGAAGAAATGGTATCTGGCGAGTGTAGGCGATGTAGGCCGTGGCGAATGTATGGATGTCAACCTTTCTAAAAAGGGGTATGAGATGTGGTCCACAATGGGCAATCTCTATGGCAGCGATGGCAGTCTGGTAACCAGCGGCAGCACACCCTTTCCTACTGAAGGAATCTGGTGGGACGGCGAACTGGATCGTGAGATGCTCTCCGCAGCCGATGGTAACGGATTCAATGCACACGTTCAGAAATACGATGGCACCCGCCTGATCCAGTTTGCCAAAGAAAGCAACTGGACTGTCTCCAGCGAATATGGAACCCGTCCGATGTTCTTCGGCGACATTATCGGTGACTGGCGTGAAGAGGTGATCCTGAAAAAGTCTGAAACCGTCAATAGTGTCACAAGCTGCAACGGTATTGCAGGTTACAGTACCGATTACACCACTTCAAAAGTACTCTATCACATGCAGGAAAATCCGATGTACCGCATGCAGTGTACCACCCGTGGATATTACCAGTCTGCTTTCCCTGATTATTATCTGGGTGGCGCAATGCCGGAACCCCCTCTTCCACCCTCCATGGTGACCGATCTTGTGTGGGCTTCGGGCAGTGAATGGAACAAAACAGATGCTACTTTTACGACCTTTGACCAGACAGCGACCCAACCGTTTGCTGATGGGAAGAGTGTCCTTTTTGATGTCACCGGTACGACCACGGATATCACGCTAAGTGGTGCTCTCGCTCCCTCGGTGGTCTATGCCATGGTTCCTAAAGGCAAAAGCTACACCTTTAATGGAAGCGGTTCGCTGCAAGGCTCGATGGATCTCTGGAAATCCCAAAACGGAACTCTGACGCTGAACAATACACTCGCTTATACCGGTACCACCTATATATCAGAAGGTACCCTCGAACTCAATACAAAGCTCAACGGTCCGGTAAGTCTGCAAGCCAAAGGAACCTTAAGCGGCACCGGCACTCTCAATGACACCCTCCTCTTTGAAGCAGGACTTAACGATGAAGGATGTCGTGTATCACCGGGAACCCTCTCCTCGAAGTTTGCAACAATGACCTTTGGCAATCTGACTCTGACCGGAGGAGTGCGTCTGGAGATGGACCTTCAGACAGAAGGCACAATCGCCAGCGACACCTTGCTGATCCATGGCGACTTTACTGTGAGCAGCAGCAACAAACTGATGATACGGTGTACAGAAAAGAAACCTCTCCCTAGCGATTATCCGCTAATCCACTGGACAGGGGCTTTGAAAGGTGACATAACAGCACTGACTCTCGGTGGACTGAGTGGTATCGCCCGCGAACTGAAAGTGGTGAACAACACGCTGATTCTGGTCATCAAAGCCACACGTGATGCACAAGACGGCATCCGTTGGACAGGAGCCCAAAGCACTAC
>DATCIB010000225.1:0-3663 GCA_036508045.1 Bacteroidales bacterium | reverse complement strand
CATTTCCAGACTTCAAACAGAGAGAAAATACATCAGGAGTCACATTTGGACGTGCTTCATAAATAATGCCGATAACCCCGAAAGGTACAGTGACTTTCTCAATGACCAATCCGTTCGGTCGGATAGTTGAGGAGAGAATATGATGTAACGGAGAGGGAAGATTGGCTACATTTCTCTGATCTTCGGCAATCGCTGCAATGCGCTCTGCAGTCAGCATCAACCGATCGTATTTCGGATCATTGCTGTCCATTTTCGCCAGATCCTGTTTGTTTGCTTCCAGAATTTCTTCAGTCCGGGCAATCATCGCTTCAGCTACATCCAGGATAACCTTGTTGATCAGTGCGTCTTCCATCAAAGCAGCTTTTCGTCCTGCTGCCTGAACCAAGCGAAAGATTTCTTTTAATTCCATAGTTCTTCTTATTAAAGCATTACATCAATCCAGGCACATGTAATCATAGTGTACAAGAGGTTTGTGTCCATGTTTCCCGATTTCTTTTCGAGCTTCATCGCAGTCCACAGAGACTTTCCCCACGCCGATTTGTTTGCCTCCAGCATTGAAGATGCGTACGATATCATCTTTTTCGAACGTACCTTCTATTTTTGTTACACCAATAGGCAATAGACTGACAGCTTTGTTGCCAAGCAGAGCCTTTGCAGCCTGCTCATTGATATGGATCTCCCCTTTTGCAAAACCTTCAGAGTGAGCAATCCATTTTTTGACACTTGAGATTTCTTCAGTAGCAGGAATGAATCGAGTACAAATCGTATCGTTTTCGGGATTAAGTAGCGACAAAAGAATATCATCGCGTTTGCCGTTAGCGATAATCACGGTGATACCTTCATCAGCCACTTTAGCTGCAATGCTGGTCTTGGTTAGCATCCCTCCTCTTCCAAAGGAAGACTTGCTTGTCTGTATATAGGCGGAAAGATCTCTGTCTTTGCCAATTTCACGAATAACCTTTGCTTGCGGACTAGTCGGTACTCCGTCATAAATGCCATCAATATTACTCAAGATGATTAGCATTTCGACGTCCATCATTGAGGCGATCAGACCAGATAGTTCGTCATTATCGGTAAACATCAGTTCGGTGACAGATATTGTGTCGTTTTCATTGACTATAGGAATTACACCATTAGCCAACATGACATTCATACAGTTTTTCTGATTGAGATAGTGACGGCGGGTGCCAAAATTCTCTTTTGTAGTAAGAACCTGCCCTACTCGAATGCCATGTTCCCGAAACAATTCGTAGTATCGATTGATCAGCTTGGCTTGACCTACGGCAGAAAATAACTGACGTTGTGATACACTGTCCAATTTGCTACTTGACTTCATCTCGCTCCGACCCGAAGCAACAGCTCCGGATGAGACCACGATCACTTCTACTCCTAGCTTGTGAAGGGTAGACACCTGATCGACAATTTGTGACATACGTGTCACGTCTAGTGTCCCGTCTTTGCGGGTCAAGACATTGCTGCCAATTTTGATGGTTATACGTTTGACTGAGGGTTTCATATAGTTGTTAATATCCAAGTTCTTTCTTTAATGATTCAGGGAGGTAAAAGGTTTTGTTTTCCTTCATGTACACGACAATAGTCGATAGTTCCTGATCCAAAATTCTTTTTTCGCCTTTTTTTTGATAGACGGTATTGGTGTATGCTGGAATTTGTATATTCTTTTTCCCGCTTATTATATTCAATACAGGGTATTGCGGAAGGGTTTCATCCACGAAGTCTCCTTCCTTAAGAGAAGAGACAGGGAGTGGAGAGAAATAGGTATGAGTCAATGTTTCCAAAGAAGATATACCCATAATTTCTTTAAGGTATGAATTGATCTGAGTATTGCGAACAACTCCTTCCGGACGATAGCCATTTGGATGATATACGGCGAGAAAAACATCTTCACCGGTGTGTCCGAAAGCAGTCCAACCAAAGTAACTACGATCGTTAAGAATAGAGATAAATAGTGGCGATAATTTGCCACTATTTCCAACTACACGACTGCTATCAGCGATAGAATAAGCTTCGCAGATCTTATTATAAGGGTTTTGCAACGCAATCTTTTCTCTATCACTTAAAGGCTTTGTTAATGATTTATTGACATCATCGCAGAAGGACTCAAAGGATGACTTGTCTCCATTCTCTTTCCGAACGATATACTCAGCCAGTTTGGCGTATTGTTGAGGAGCCATACTTTTGAGTGTAGGTTCAAGAAGTATTTTTAAAGGAACTTCACTATAACCATAGGCATTTGTCAGCGGACTGCATATATTTAAGCCGCCATTACCGTGATCAGACAGAATTACTACTGCTGTGTTACCGTTCTTTTTTGCAAAGTCCAAAGCAACTCCCACGGCTTTGTCAAAAGCAAGGAAATCTGTAATAACACATTTGGTGTTGTGCTCATGAGCAGCCCAGTCCACTTTGCTCCCTTCTACCATCAGAAAGAATCCTTTTTTATTTTGCGAGAGAAGTTCGAGGGCTTTCTGAGTCATTTCTGTGAGTGAAGGCTCTTTTGTAGAATCACGCATTATTTCATATTCAAGATCAGCTTTTGCAAACAAGCCCCATGCTTTCGGCCCTTTCAGTTGATTCAACTGTTTGACATCTTCAATATATTGCACGCCCCGTTCCTGAAGTACCTTGCGAAGATCTTCTTTGTCATCGCGAGTCTTATATAAGTAGTTTGTGCCACCTGAAAGAACAACGTCAATATTATTGTAAACCATTTGTTTGCCGATGATATATTCTCTGCCGCGTGAAGGTGTGTGAGCTGAGAAATCGGCTGAAGTTGCATGAGGAAATTCACTAGTAGTTACTAGTCCTGTTGCCTTCTTCTGTAACTTAGCCGCTTCTAATACTGTAAATACCGGCTGGTAAGCCTCATATGTGTTCATCTCTTCCGGGAAAAGATTGTTCTCGTCTTTTGGAGAGAAAGTGGATACATATCCTGTTTTGGACAGCATTCCCGTCGCATAAGTACTGCTTGTTGGAGCAGAATCGCCGATTGGAGAATTGGAACAGTAGGTACGTACCATTCCGCATATATAAGGATCCAAATGAAGAGGGGCACCTCCATTGTACCATCGCGAGATAGGTAAAACGGCATTACTTGTGCCATCTGGGATCATAAATATTACATTTTTTACTTCTTTATGTTGTGCCAGCAAGAGCGTACTAAAGAATAGCAAAAGGAAGCTACTTAACAGGACTTTTCTCATCAAATGATTTTTTATTCGTTTACTATGGGCAAAAGTACGAAATAATCTCTCAAAACTTACCTCATTCATTCTAATTCTCGTAATTTTGTAACTTCCTATTAACACAAAATACTGAATTATGAGATTAATCATTCAACCAGACTATTCTGCTCTCTCTCAGTGGGCAGCGAACTATGTGGCAGCAAAAATCAAGAATGCAAATCCTACTGCAGAACATCCGTTTGTACTTGGATTACCTACAGGTTCATCCCCACTGGGAATGTATAAAGCTTTAATAGAACATTATCAAAAAGGAACAATCTCATTTAAGAATGTGATTACTTTTAATATGGATGAATATATAGGGCTTCCTGAAGATCACAGAGAAAGCTATCATACATTCATGTGGAACAATTTCTTCAGCCATATTGATATTCAGAAAGAGAATGTGAATATTCTCAAT